>CAZSOG010000262.1:0-6845 GCA_964607555.1 uncultured Pirellulaceae bacterium
CAGGATGCGCGCACCGTGCGCGCATGTTTTTCCCGAGACCTTACGCCGCAAACCCGAGAAACGTAGTCTCGCATGAGCATTCTCACGTGACACGAAACGGGATCACACCCCATCAGACCGGACTACGAGCCCATCGGTCGGGACGCGGTGGGGAGCTGTCTGGCGTTACGCTGCCAGGCACCGGCGCCCACGAGTGCCTGCACGTCCATCACCAGGCTCAACAGCAGCGGTACCACGACCAGGGTGAACAGAGTCGAGCAGATCAAGCCGCCAACCACGACGGCCCCAAGTCCCCGATACAGTTCGCTGCCCGCGCCGGGCGCGACCACCAGGGGCAGCATGCCGATAACACTGGTCGCGGTGGTCATGAAAATCGGCCGGATTCGAGTCCGCACCGAAGCGCGGATCGCCTCGCGCGGCCCCATACGTTCCATTGGCTCACCGTCCCCCTCCCCCACGCCCCGCATAAAATTCAGCGTCTGGTGGACGAGCAGGATCGCATTGTTCACGACAACGCCGATCAGAATGACAAACCCCAACATGGTCAGTGTATCCAACTGTTGCGTGGGGTCGATCTGGTGCACGATCGCCAGGCCCGCGAATCCACCGACGGTCGCCAGCGGCACGCTGAACATGATAACGAGCGGATACAGGAAACTCTCGAACAACGCGGCCATCAGCAAATAGGTGATCAGCAACGCGAGAAAGAACCGGCTCAACCCGACACTCATCACCGAATCCCAACTCCATCCGGACCAGCTCCCCATCATCGCCGCGCGGGTACGCGAAAGTTTATCGGCACTTCCAGACAGCAGGATGCGCACATCGCTGGACATCCCCCCCTCACGACGTGATTGGGCAACAAGGTCCATGACGCGTGCCTGTGCTTCCTCCAGCGCCATTTCGTCCGGCGGGTTGACCGTCAATCGGATGGCGCGCTGTTGTTCCACGCGACGAATCTGCTGCGACGCCCTGCCCTGCTCCATGCGGACCAGTTCACCCAACGGCAAGGCGATCGTATTTCCATCGTCATCCTGCACGGCCGTCGGGATGTCGCGCACCTGATCGGGGGTTATCGGAACCGAAGGATCGCGAAGCAGAATCAAGTCGATGTTGTTGCCTTCGAAGTCAAAATCTCCGACATAGGCACCATCGACCATCGCGCGCACGGCGACGGCCAACTGCTGGACGTTGATCTTCAGCTCCTTGGCACGGACCTGATCGATCACAATGCGCAGTTCCGGTCCCGATTCATTGTAGTTTTGCGGATTGGCACTGACCGAAGTCATGGAAAAAGCGTCGCCCAGTTTCCGTTGCAGGTAGGCGGCACTGGAGCGTAGTCGGTTCATGTCGACACCGACAACCTCGATGGTGACGGAATTCGAACGGCCCATGCTACGTCCAAACAGCGAACGCTGCGAAGCCATGCCGTACGCACCCGGGATCTGGCTCATCGCCTTGGTCACGATCGCCGTCATCGGCTTGACGTTGTTCGGGTCCTTGCTGATACAAAACATAAAAATACGACTGCGATAGATGACGAAAAAGAACTCCTTGACCGCCGGCACGGACGTTATCACCTTATTCGTCTTCGGATCGACCAACAGTCCAAGCGCGCTCGCTGCCGCACTGTCCTTCGCTTCCCAATAGGGGCGCATGGTCTCATCCAAACGCCGGCCAACGAGGATATTCTGCCTTAATGAGTAGCTGGGCGGGCAGTACAGGAACCCCATGACCTGATTCTTATTGCCGTTCGGCAGGTAACTGGCCGGCGGCATCCAGCTGCGACTGAGCCAGAGCGAAGCCACCGTGATGCTCACAATGATCACGCCGCGCAGCCACATGCTCGACAGCGTCGGCAGCGTCAGCCAGTACACCAATTTCGAATAGCCCAGGCACAGACCGTTCAGCAACGGCGCGACGCCGAACAGGGACTTGAAAAGACGCGTGATGAGATGCGGCCGCGCGTGATGGCCGCGCAACAACTTGGAAGCGGCCATCGGGATGACCGTCACACTGACCAGCAATGACAGGCTGACCGCGGCACAGATCGCCAACGCGATATCGTAGAACAGCTGCCCCGACTCCTCCTTGATCGTCAGTACCGGCGCGAACACGGCGATCGTTGTCAGCGTGGAAGCCAGGATCGCGCCCCACACTTCCCGGCACCCGTCATAGGCCGCGCGCAAGGGTGGTTTTCCGAGTCCCAAATGACGGTCGATATTCTCCAAGACGACGATCGCGTTATCGACGACCATGCCGACGGCGAAGCTAAGTCCTGCCAAGGATATGACATTCACGTTCCGACCGGTCAACGCCATCACCAGAAATGTCCCGATCAGCGAGATGGGGATCGCCAACGCGATGATCAGCGTCGGCCGCAGACTACGCAGAAACAGAAGCAAGACAAGGACCGCAAGGCTCCCGCCCAGAAACAGATTGTCGCGAACGCGGCCCAGAGCGCTGTAAATATAGACCGTGTCATCCGTCACCAGCCGCATGCGGCATTGATAACGGTCGTTCTTGTACTGGCGCAGCATGCCGCCCGGTCCGTTCAAGTCGTCAATTCGCTTGCGTACATCTTCCATGATATCCAAGATGTTCGCGCCGACTTCGCGTTTGAACACGAACGTCATCGACGGCTTGCCCTTGCACAGATCGAAGTGAATATTCTTCTCCAGCACCATCTGGACGTCGGCCACGTCCCCGATCCGGATCGGCGCGCCATGATCGTACTTCACGATGGTCTGGCGAATCGTCTCCAGCGCGTCGAAACGGCCCAGCACACGAAAACGCACATCCTGGCGCCCGTTCTCCATGTCGCCGGCGGACTCGCTGACATTGTCACCAACCAGCACTGCCTGCAGTTCCGCGACCGAGATCCCTTGCTGTGCCAGCAGGTCCGGATCGAAGCGCACTTGCACCTGGTGCTTCCGGCCGCCGTAAATCACGACCTCCGAAATGCCGGCAATGCGCTCCAACGCCGGTTTGACGTAGCGATCGGCATAGTCAAAGAAATCCGCGATGTCGTAGTTCGGGTCGCTCGACTGCAGCAAGCAGTAGGCGATCGCGTCGTCGCTGGCCGAGTCCGACGCGTGCACGACCGGACGGTCGACGTCCTCCGGATAGCGCGGGACTTCGTCCAGTTTATTGGACACATCCTGCAGGGCACGCGCCAAGTTGTAACCGACATTGAATTCGAGCGTGATATCACCGCGGCCCAACTGGATCGTCGACGTCATCTTGTAGAGGCCCTGCAGTGTCTTGAGTTTCTCCTCCTGCTCCAAAATGATCGATTTTTCGATCTCCTCCGGGCTGCGGCCCGTCCAGCTGGTGTGCACGGAGATCACCGGCCGCTCGATGTCCGGCGTCAATTGGATCGGAATCGCCGTCAGCGCGACGACGCCAAACAACACGATCAGCAGCACGCCGACCATGACCTTGACTGGGTTCCGTATGGCAAAGTCGATGATATTCATGAGAAAAACGCTCGCAACCGCGTCACGGCACGACCTCGTGTCCGGAAGCCTTCGGCAAGTTTTCCAGGTACGCCGGGTCCATCTTGACAATACGTACTTGCTGTTGGGGTGTCAGCCGCTCGGCCCCTTCGATGACGACGTCGGTACCCGGCTTGAGCCGTTTCTCATCCGCGGTCGCCTCCGGCCGAATCGCATAGACATCGCCATCACGCGCCACGATCCGTACCGGCACGGGCAGTGCCGTGCGCGGCGCGGGCCCCGCTGACGAGCCCGCATCCGCACCCGTCTGTTCGGGATTCGTTGCAGACGGCATAACGACCCAGACGGTGCAACCGTCGGGCCGTTCGAGCACCCCGTTCTTGTTCACCAGTAACTGCTTGGATGGCTCGCTCTCCGGCACAATCGCGTGCACGCTCATGCCGACTTTCAATCGGCCCCCTTGATCCTGCAATCGGAGGCGGACGGGAAACGTGCGGGACGCGGTCGGACCGTAGGGGATCACCGAAACAACCTGCCCCCTTTCCTTCAGTTGCAGCGGCTCGATGGCGACCGGAATCGACATCCCGACATGGATTCGGTCAACGAGCGACTCGGGCACACGGATCTCCGCGTCGATCGTTCCCCGTGAGACGATTTCAACGACCGGATCACCGACCGCCAACGTCTGGCCGATCTCCGCATGTTTCTTCACGATCGTGCCGTCGAACGGTGCGTAGATCTTCGCGCGTGTGAGCCGTTCGCGTTTTTCTTCGAGCACGGCCTCCGTCTTGGCTTTCGTCGCTTGGAGTTGGCGCACCAGGCTGTCCTGGCTCTCCAGGTCGCTGATCGTCACGGACGAAGCTTTGGCCAATTGCCGAAGCCGCTTTAGCTCTTGCGTTTCCTGGGCCAGCTGTGCCGTGATCGAATCGAGCTCCGCGCTGGTCTGCGCAACGGCCAATTTGGCCCACACTTCGTCCACATGCGCCAACAATGTCTTGTTCGCCTCGACCGGCGTCCCGTCTTCGACCGGCAATTCGATGATCCTGCCTTCAACTTCCGATGAGATGGTCACCTTGCGGTACTCGACCAACCGCCCGAACACGGGTCGCGTGGGTTGGATCGTGCCATAATCAAGGCGTGCGACACGAACCAGCGCGGGGGGCGTGGAGATGGGCTCCGACTGTGGATCTTCGCCGATGGCCGCGAGCCGGGATTGCAGGTACTCGGCATCCGCGAGCTGCCGCTCATACTTTGCCGAATACCACCAGGCACCAAGCACGACACCGACAACGAGCATCGTCACACTCAGCGACAGAGTCAGCATGACCCAGCGCTGCCACGTATCCGATCGACTCGGCGTACCGGCCGTGCGTAATCGGTTGACGCGTCCCAGCGTTCGGCTGGGATCGGTCGTCAAATCGAGTTGCGATTCCGCACCACCGCTCGAGTCGTGCTGGTCTGGTTCGGGGATCGGTCTCGCGTCATACTCGGCGCCGGCCGACGCCGCCGGGAATTGCTCGGTATCCGGCATGACCGGCGACGGTTCGGGAGGTTCCGTCACGGGATGATCATCCGATACACGCGGGGATGATTCCATCGAGTGGATCCTGGTAGGAATAAGGGAGGAAAACCGCACCCGCGGTGAATGGCTCGAGGTGACATTGCGAAAGGCACCGCTAACGACCCCTAACCAACGTCGTAAATATCGCGATCTCGCCTCGTAACAGCCCCTATTGTAATTCAATTCGAGCCGAAATGTCACCGTTGAAAGCAGCGGTAATTGGTTTGTCATCAGTGGGGAGACGAGACGTGAGCGCGACGCAGGGTTTGAAATCCGAGTCCTCATCGGCGTTGTATTGGCGGTCGCAAATGGCCGGATCTAAGGACCGGTGCCAGAATCCTCGCCACCGGCATTGGCCGAGTTCAGGCCGCGGTCGTATAATGAGGGCAATAGGTGAATTGCCATGTTTCGCGACCCGCCCACAAATGACGATGACGCATTGATCGCGGGCATTTGTTACGTCGGCCCGGCTATGGAACGTGTGGACGTCTCGGTCGATGCGTTCGACAAGCCGGCGCCGGGCGTGTATCGCGTCAAACTGGGCCGTGAAACGGTCTGGCTTCCACCCGTCGAGTACAGCATTCTGCGGCTGCTGGCCGCGCGCCCATATCGCCCACTGAGCAAAGCCCGAATCGCGGCGGCCGTTTCGTCCGACCATCTTCCGGTGACCGAGGAATCGCTGTCCGGCCACATCAAGATACTCCGCGAAAAGCTGGGCTTTTTTCGCGATTACATCCAGTTTGTGCCGTATATGGGCTATCGATTCAAGGCCTAGGCCGCCGCGCGCCAGATTTTTCTTGACATTCCCGGTTCGCTCCCGTCCAATATCAGTACATGGAGTAGACTTCCAGGACAAAACTCTTCTCGATCCGGAAAGTGGTTTTCGCGCGTATCGGCGCCCGGTGTGACGGAACCGCTCGGTGTCTTTGCCATATTTCGCGGCGCTGAGGAAACAGCAAGAATCACGCATGTCACGAACGTGGCACCGGCTCTTGCCGGTCTAACGCCGCTCCAACTCGCGATTGTCGGCACGACCGATCTGCCGTCGGGAGGCATTCCCATGGTCCGCACAGTCCTTTCCGCAACCGCCGTTCTGCTGTGCTGCTGCCAGACCGGCCGATGTAGCCTCTTGGTAAACACGAACGATCCAGCACAGACCATCCAAAACGAAGTGAGCGTCACGTTGAACCGTGCGCCCCAGACGCCCGTGTCCGGGACCAATCTGGTCATGGTCTACAATGACTTCGCCGCGACCGGGGCCATTGGCGTGGGATATAGTCTGGATTCGGGACTGACATGGTCATCGCAACAGTTGAGCACGCCGACATACCAGGTCAATCAGATTATTACGCCACTCGGCTTCATCTTCGACCCGATTAGCGGTGCCGACACAAGAGGTAACGTGTTCGCTGGATACATAGCCGCGAATAGTGCAACGGGAGCAAGCGGCCTGTTCGTCGAACGGTCGACTGACGGCGGCGTCACGTGGTCCGGCACATCGACTGGCCCCACGCAAGTCACTCTGAATTCATTGGCTCCCGGGGCGCCAGGCTACCGATTCAATGACAAGCCACACATGGAGGTCGACACATCCGCGGCCAGCCCTTTCAAGGATAATGTGTACGTCGCCTGGATTCAGGACGACGGGACCAACCCGCAGACGGATATTCTCTTCTCTCAATCGACCAACACCGGCCAGACGTTCGGCGCGCAGGTCATGGTCAACGACAACCCGCGCTCTGATTTGGCGAACGGACCAAACATCGCGGTTGCCCCCAATGGCACGGTCTACGTAGCGTGGACGGATGTCGACGTGACCAATCCTG
>CAZSOG010000263.1:0-6842 GCA_964607555.1 uncultured Pirellulaceae bacterium
ATTTGCGCTGCGTGCCTCACCAGCAAAGGCCGGCAGAGGATTAAGATTAAGAGTAAGATTAAGATTAAGAATATACGGAAAAACACGGGTCTCAAACAATGGCCGTCCAAAATCCCGTGAACGGTTACCCATTTACCAAGAACGCTATCATGGGTGACGTCTCGAATCCAGCGTTCGGCACGCCCGTGGCGAGCGCCCCTTTTGGTCACAATGAACACTCGAGCATTTGATAAGGGAGAAGTCATGAGCGTCGTGGGCTGTTCGCGTCTGGTGCGCATCGGGTTCCTGTTGATTCTGCCGTTGGCCGGGCTGGTGTCCGGCGCGGCGGCGGCGGCGCGGCGGCCAAATATCGTGATCATACTGGCGGATGATCTCGGTTACGGGGACTTATCGAGTTACGGCGCAGCGGACCTCGAATCGCCCCATATTGACGCGCTGATCGCCCAGGGGATGCGTTTCGATTCGTTCTATGCGAACTCTTGCGTCTGCTCGCCGACGCGTGCCGCGTTGCTGACCGGTCGCTATCAACAGCTCGTGGGCGTCCCAGGAGTGATTCGCACGCACGCCGACAACAGTTGGGGGTACCTGGACCCGCACGCCGTCCTGTTGCCGGCGTTGCTGAATAAGGCCGGATATCAAACCGGCATGGTCGGCAAATGGCATCTCGGACTGGAAGTTGGTGCGCAACAGCCCGTTCGGGCCGTTCGAATTGTACAACGTGTCGGATGATCCGTTGGAAACGACCGATCAGCTGGCCGCCCAACCGAAGATCTACCACGATCTGGCCGCCGCGCTGCGCCGCCAGAACCAGCGTGGTGGCGTCATCCCCTGGCAGGCGCCACCTCAGGCATCGTCACCGGCGAACAAATGACAGTAGCTGGCATAACGCCGCGCGTCGAGCCGCCCGTCGGCCACCGCGTCCTTCACCGCGCACCCATCTTCGTGGATGTGGGTGCAATTGGGGTAGCGGCAGTGGTTCACCCACGGGCGGACGTCCCGATAAAACCCGGCGACTTCCTCGGCGATCACGTCCCATAGCTGGAATTGACGCACCCCGGGCGTGTCGACTACGTACCCACCGCACTTGAGTGGTATCAGCTGCGCGCCGGTCGTCGTGTGACGTCCCTTCTGACTGTCCTGACTCACCGTACGGACACGCAGGTTGAGCTCCGGCTCAACGGCGTTAAGCAATGAGGATTTTCCGACACCACTTTGCCCGGCAAGGACCGTCGCCTGATCCTTGAAGACGTGTCGCAGTCGTTCCAAGCCGAAACGGGTTACCATGGAGACCAACAGGACGCGGTAGCCCATCTGGCCGTAGACCCCAACGATCGGTTGCAATTCAGCTGGGTCGACCAGGTCCACCTTGTTTATGCAGATGATCGGGCGGATGCGCGATCTTTCGGCGGTAACGAGTAGCCGGTCGATCAGGTTCGGTTTCAAGACGGGCTCGGCCGCGCTGCTGACGATCAGCAACTGGTCGACGTTCGCGACGATGACGTGTTGGCGACCGCGACTGGTCCGACTCAAGACGCGGTGCCGCGGTTCGATTCGTTCGACAACTCCCTCGCCGCTACCGAAGGGTCGGAACCAGACAAAGTCGCCGACGGCGAGCACGTGTCGTTGATCGGTACTCAACGATTTCAGAAGCCCGCGTGTCGCGCACCGAAACGTCGAGCCGTCGTCCGTTTCGACGACGCTCGCCAGCCCGTGGATGCGCAGGACGCGGCCGTGCCGCATGGTTGCCGGATCGATCGTGCGTGCCACGGACAGGCCGGACTCGTCGGTCGAGCTCTGGGCGCCGACGACAGTTCGTTTGCGTGTTAAATCTCCTTTTCCACTGACGCGTTCTTCGGCCGCCAGATCGTCGGTATCGGCGGCGGGATCGCGCGCGAATTGCTGCGTGAAATCCCGCTTGCGACGACGCGTTTCATGGCGTTTGCGAAACTCCGCCCGGATCTTCTGTTTTTGCTTCTTGTGTTTGTTCACGAGGTCTTGGGGTCCGGTTGTGCATGCACCGATGGCCCGATCAGCGCAGTAATTTCGTTCTCGCTCAATTCTTCTTGGGCGAGCAGCGCGTCGGTCAGTTGCTGGAGATCCGAACGTTTCGTGGCAAGCAGCTCCTCGGCGGCCTGGGCCGCCTCGCCCAGGATCCTGGACACTTCTTCGTCGATCAATTCCATCGTGTGTTCGCTAAACGCCCGCTGGCGGTGAATTTCACGGCCCAGGAACGGGTCCTCGTCGGCCGTCTTGTAGCTGATCGGTCCGAGTCGGTCGCTCATGCCCCAATGGGTGACCATTTTGCGCGCGGTGCTCGTGGCACGCTCGAGATCGTTTTCGGCCCCCGCCGTCATTTCCCGATAGACCAGCCGTTCCGCTGCTCGGCCCCCAAGCATGACGATCAGATGATCCCGCAGTTCATGCTCCGACATGCTGAGTCGATCTTCCGACGGCACCGTGTGGGTCGAGCCGAGCGATCGGCCGCGGGGAATAATCGTCACCTTGTGGACGCGATTGGAGCCGCGCAGGTTCCATGCGGTCAACGTGTGGCCGGCCTCGTGCACGGCCGTTTTTTCTTTTTCTTTTTCCGACAAGACCTCCTCGCGTTTCGGACCCATCAGGATCTTGTCACGCGCGTAATCGAAGTCCGACATATCGACTTTATTCTTGTCTTGACGCGCGGCCCAGAGCGCGGCTTCGTTGACGATGTTCCGAATATCCGCGCCGGTCAAACCGACCGTTCCCGCCGCCATTCGTTCCAGATCGACGTCGTCGTCCAGCGGCACATCACGCACGTGCACCTTGAAAATCTCCACGCGTCCTTTGAGTGTCGGCCGATCCACGGTGACATGCCGGTCAAACCGTCCGGGCCTGAGCAGGGCCGGATCGAGCACGTCCGGGCGGTTCGTGGCGGCCAGGACGATCACCGAATCGTTGGGCGTGAAACCGTCCATTTCGCTCAGGATCTGGTTCAGCGTTTGCTCGCGTTCGTCGTGTCCGCCCCCCAAGCCAGCGCCACGCTGGCGGCCGACCGCGTCGATTTCATCGATGAAAATAATCGCCGGTGAATTCTCCTTCGCGGTATTGAACAGGTCCCGAACCCGACTCGCGCCAACGCCCACGAACATCTGGATGAACTCGGAACCACTGACCGAGTAAAAGGGCGCCTCCGCCTCCCCGGCCACGGCCCGGGCCAGCAGCGTCTTGCCCGTCCCCGGCGGGCCGTTCAACAACACTCCCTTGGGCACCCGGCCACCGAGCCGCTGAAAACGCTCCGGGCTGCGCAGATACTCGACAATCTCCATCAAATCGGCTTTCACCCCGGTCAGACCAGCAACATCGGCAAACGTCATACGCTGTTGCACGCCTTCGTAGCGCTTGGCCGGGCTCTTGCTGAATCCCGACAGAAAACCACCCCCCATAATCTGATCACGCGTACGACGATAGGAAAGCCAGAAGAAGAGGAGGACCGCCAGGGGCAGCAGGATCGCCACCGTGTACAGAACCAACTCGGCATTGCCCTCGCTACGTACCGTGTACGGGATTTTTTTCGCCTTAAGCAGCGCGGTGAAACGACCACGTGTCTCGTTATCGCGCGGGCGATTGGCGCGAAAATATTTTTCAAGTTTCAGCGGCTTGCCACGGTCTTTCGGCTGTTCCCAAACCCCTTTCTTGTTCAGCGTTTTCGGCGCGATCGGCGTTTCCTTGAAAACACCACGGACATCCTGCGCCCCAATATCCAGATACTCGACATTGCCCGCCTCGATCTGGTCCAGCACGAACGAATAAGGGACCTCGGATTCCGGGGGGCCCTGCAGCAGGAAAAATGCGACCGCCAGGATCGCGAGGACGACGAGGAAAACACCCAGGTTGGGGCCGGCCCGCCGCAGCGTCGGAATCACGTCGCCCGGACCCCGTGACTTGCCGTCGTGATCCTGATCGGCGGACCCGTCGTCGTCTGGCGACCGGTCCGGTGGTGTCAGTCGGGGGGGGACACGATCATCATCACGAGGCGGTCCGTCTTGAGGCGTATTCTCCATCGGTGCTCTTCCATACGGGCTCGATTGGAACAAAACACAAACGAGCGGTACGTTTTTTCACTCGATTGCTTGCCGGATACGGTTGCACCGGCCGCCGCGTACTGTTCGGCCCGCGCGCCGCTGCTTCAGTATTCTAGCGAACCCAGGCCTCTTGTGCGACGTGGGCATCACGCGGTTGCGATAAGATCTCACATTCTGGTCACCACGCCACGGCGGCTCAAGAGATATAGCTGGACGCGTCGCGCGTCGAGCGCACGGGGCAGTTTGCCCGGAGGGTGCTGCGTGTCCAGACGCATCGCGTCGGGAAACAGCTCGTCGACCAACGCGCATTCACGTTGCGATAGGATCCGTGCCGGCTCCGTCCGATGCCCCCGTTCGGCCGCCTGAATCAGATGGTCCAGTACCGCGGCTTCGTCCAGTTGCCGTATCGCACAGCACTGCTTGAGCGTAAAACCAGCCTGCATCACGCGCCAGGTCCAATAACTGGACGTTACGTTTTCCACCGAAGTGTCCAACGCCGGCTGACTCACGACGCGTTGAACCCCCGGCTTGACCGGTTCGGTTGGCGCCCGTTCGGCTGCGGCTACTTCGGCTGCGGTTGGTTCGGTTGGCGCTGGTTCGGCTGCGGCTACTTCGGCTGCGGCTGGTTCGGTTGCGCTCGGTTCGGTTGCGCTCGGTTCGGTTGCGCTCGGCGCCGGTTCGGCACCCGTCGCGGTGACACATGTTTCCAGTTTATGACGCAAGTGTTTAGGAATCGTCAGGCGCTGCGTCAAGCGGGCCGTGCCCTTCATGACCGCGTTTCCGGACGGTGTCAGCGCGACTGCGCCAACGATGCGTGACGTGCGATCGTCCGCCACGAGTTCGGCGACATGCAGGGCATCCAGCAACTGCCGCACTTCGGCCTGCGTCAGCTTTTCAAGCAGGCCGTACGTGCTCAGACGGTCGAGTCTTTGTGCATGGATCGCGGCGCTTCGCGAGCCGGCGAGCATCTTGACGATCAACTCGGCCGGCACCCGCTGCCGCGCCCGCGCGACGCCACTCAACGCGATTCGAACAGACCGCACCACGGCGGCCGATTCGACGTCGTCACCGACCGTGCCCACGGCACGCTCGACACACGCGTTTGGCGACTCCCGGCAATTATCGCAACACCGACATACGTTCACTTCCCTATCGCCGAAGTAATCGAGTATCACCAGCTGGCGGCACCCCTCAGCGTAGGCGTATCGCACCATGCGGTTCAGCTTCCCGTATTCGTATGCCTTGTGTCGCGCGACCGCTTCAAAGTCGATCGGCAGATCCTCAAAGGGGCGCTTCCGATCACGGACATGGACCGCTCGACCCCGGAACGGTGGAATGTAATGGATGCCGATCGTCCGGTTCAACTCGACCATCGCGCGGACCACGGCGCTGCGTCGCAAACCGGTCACCGTGGTGAGTTGGTTCATCGGAAAGTAGACACGCTGATGGCGTTGGCCCACGGCGAGTTTTTCGAGTGCCGCGAGCACTCGACGTTGCGTGCGTGCTGTTTTGGCGAGTTGCTCGACGCGTGTTGGCGTGTCATAGTCCAAGAGCACCGCCGCCTGATTGTCCTTGGTCGCAAGCCGTTCGATCGCGCCACACTGCTCAAGCAACTGTTCGGCCGCGCCGATACCGTTGCCGACAACCAAACCGCGCAGTGTTTCGCGCAAGTCACGCTGCGTGATTTCGATCAGTGTTTGGTCTTGGGCGCGCAGGAACTCGTACACCGCCGCGACCGTTTCCGGATCCGGATAGGCGTTCTCGATAAAAAACTCTTGCACCTGGCGATCGACTGGCGAGAACAACAGGAGGCAGCGCGCCGGGTGCCCGTCGCGGCCGGCGCGGCCCGCCTCTTGATAATAGGCTTCGAGACTACCCGGCATGTTGTAGTGCACGACGAAACGCAGGTCCGGCTTGTCGATGCCCATGCCGAACGCGTTGGTCGCCACGATGATGTCGACCTCATCGCGCATGAGTGCTTCCTGGGATTCCTTGCGATGATCCAGGGTCATGCCGGCATGGTAGATACCGATCTTGCGTTTCAGCGTATCGCGGAGCACACTACCTACTTCCTCGCACGCGCGCCGCGTTGCCGCGTAGATGATCCCCGAATCACATTCCCGTCGCAGCTCCTCCTGCAACAGGCGGTCCTTGTCCTCGGGATCGTCGACCATCAGGACATCGAATTGCAAGTTCGGACGTGCGAATCCCGTAATGAACACCTGCGGATCGCGCAATTCCAGCTGCGCGACAATATCTTGACGCACGGTGGGCGTGGCGGTGGCCGTTAGCGCGATCGCGACCGGCATGCCCAGCTGGCGCCGCAGACGGCCCAGACGCGCATAGTCGGGCCGAAAATCATGGCCCCATTGACTGATGCAGTGAGCCTCGTCGACCGCGAATAGACCGATTTGCGAGCGCCGAATCGCGGCCAGAAAACGAACGCTTTGGAGACGCTCCGGCGCGATGTACACGAGGTCGTACTCGCCCTGGGCCATCTGCCGAAGACGCCATTCCTGCGCGCCCATCGTGAGCGTGCTGTTGATGAACGTCGCCCGGATTCCCCGCTGTTGCAACGCATCGACCTGGTCCTTCATCAGCGCGATCAGTGGCGAAATGACCAGCGTGAGGCCCGGCTGGACGAGCGAAGGGAGCTGAAAACAAAGGCTCTTGCCGCCCCCGGTCGGCATCACGCACAGGCAGTCCTTTCCGGACAGCACCGTGCTGATGACTTCACGTTGGCCGGGGCGAAAACTCGCTAAACCAAACGTCGGAAGATGT
>CAZSOG010000264.1:0-6805 GCA_964607555.1 uncultured Pirellulaceae bacterium
CTTTTCCCTGGCGCGATCTTGACGGACTCGGCAGCGACGCGAAAACTGGTATTCAGTAGATGGACCTCGCGTCCTTTCAATTCGGGAACGGGGCCGACCGGCATGGCGTAGGCCTGGCGGCAAACGAATGGTGCTGGCGTGGCGATCGGTCCCTCCATGAGGACGGCCGAGAAATATTGCGTGTCGACGCCCAGATAATCGAGCGCGCGATCTTCATCGACCGGCGTATCGCTCAAGATCGTCTTGATGGGATGTTCAGGGTCCTTTTGACATTCCTTGTAGATCTGTGACGCGCTCCGCAAACTATGCGACCTGCCATGCACGCGCCAGATCACATCGCGGGCGCCGGCACTACCCCACGACGGGTGGATCTTATTGGCGTACCACCAGCCCTCGGTGGGCAGTCCGTTCGGACCGTCCAGGAAGTACGCGACCTCATGCTCTTGCGTGCCGAGGTTCTTGATTTCGAGCTGCAGTCGCAAGTGGTAGGTTGGATCAGCGTGCTGATCAACATCCTTGGCCGACGTGGCGACGATTTGATAGCGTTTGCTGATTTCAAGTTCTTCGACGGCCCCATCGGCCGTCTTGGCAATCGGGACTCGGTGCCGAAAGACGACTTCGTTCGGGCCGTTTTTTTCCATTTGCCAGGCGTCGTTCCGGAGCGATACAAGGTCGGGTAGCTCATCTTGGCCGAGCTTGACTTCCTGGTCGCCGACTTGTGCAAGCCCGAGCAAGAACGAGGAGATTGGACGCGTACCGGCTACCGATTCGGGCTGAATCAGCGCGAGCGGTCGGGGCGCCAATACGGCGGCAAACTCAATCGTCCGCGGCGCACCGGCCAGCGTCCGACGCACGGCGAGTCGAATGGTCTGGCCGGGATCCGTCGCGCTCATGCGGGCGTCGAGTTCCTTCGACCCGCTGACCGGTTGTCCCTGAAACGCGACAATCAGGTCTCCCGAGACGAGACCTGACTGAATCGTTCCATCGGCGGGTTTCGCCAGGGCGGCCGGCGTGCCCGGTCCGACACTGGTCACTTCACAGCCCGCCTGGATGTCACGGCATTCCAGTCCCAGGTACCCGCCCGTGCGCTCCAGATCTCGATAACGCAGCTTACCATTGGACCGTCGTTCCACGAGTTCGATTTTTTCAACCGCCGCGCCCTTGTTCGTCAAGGTAACCAGCAGTCGATCGTTGCTGTCGGCGGAAAATGACCCGAGCGTCGTCCATTTCTGGTCGATCGCCGGTTCGATCTGGTCGGGCACGCCGGCATCTGGTTTAGCATCGGCAGCGGGCTTCTTGTCTTTTGCGGGCACCGCCTGTTTCATATCCGGGCTGGACTGAGGCTTTTCTTTACCCGCCGTTTTCGTCCCGTTATCAGCCGGTTGTTTCTCGGCGGATGCCGTCTTTGACTTCTTGTCGGCGTCTTTCTCGGCCGCCGCCGCAGCCTTCTTGGCCGCATCCTGTTTGGCAACTTGATCCACCGGCGGCGGAAAAAACTGAATTCGCAGCAGCCCGTAACCCGTGAAAATCAGGACGGAAACCAGAATGAACAGGACGAGGCGTTTTTCCACGATCCGTTATACCTTCGCAGTCAGTGGAGGGGAATTCAGTTCAGAAAGCGAGTCCCATGGCTCCAAATCGCGGAAGGAACGCCGGGCGGCACGCTTTGCCATAAGGTGTCATTCTGAGGTTTACGGGCAATCTTGCAAAGGGCCGGCAAATCGATAACTTGAATCAGCGCCCTTCGCGGAGCCGGTCACCCAGGAAATTATCGAGCGAATCGATGGCATATATTTTCTCGACGGTCGTCTCCAAAGGGTACTCAACGCGTCGAAACCAGACGACATCGTCCTCCATGATGACATAGCTGGAGCGGGGATCACCGTCGCGCGGCTGCCCCACGCTGCCAACGTTGATCATGCACTTCTCTTCGCTGATCACGTATCGGTGGTCCACTTCGTCGGGTCGATGGAAACGCATCGATTCGGTGAAAACACCAGGAACGTGCGTGTGTCCCTGAAAACACACGTGCTGCACCAGGTCGAACACACGCTCGATCTTGCGTGCGTTATAGACATCCTCGGGAAATACATATTCGTTCAGTGGGTTGCGCGGCGAACCGTGCACGAACAGAGTCCCGTTATCCCGATAATTGCGGGGTAATTCGGCCAGAAAATCGAGACGTCGCACGACCTCGCCCGAAGGTTGCGTGGAATCTTCAAGTTGTGCTCGAGTCCAGAAAATCGCGCGTTCGGCACCACTACTGAATCCTTCCGGATCGAACAGTGCCCCGAGATCGTGGTTCCCAAGGATACAGATCTTGAACTGAGACACCAGGTCAATGCACTCAAGCGGGTTCGGGCCGTACCCCACCACGTCGCCAAGACAAATAATCTCGTCCACCGACTGCGTTTCGACATCGGCGAGCACGGCACTCAACGCTTCAATATTCGCGTGGATGTCACTCAATATGGCTCGTTTCACCTTGGCCGCACCTTCCACCTGTTCGCCCCGCCGAGCGCTCAGCGACCGCTGCGCAAACGACCACCTAACATGTTGCCCAGACTCGGAACTCGGTAAACCTTCTCGATCGTCACTTCGAACGGGTATTCCACGCGTCGAAACTCCACTTGCCGCCGCCCGTTTTCTTCCTCGTCGAGGATCGCATAGCACGCCCGCGGGTCGCCATCACGCGGTTGCCCAACTGACCCCACGTTAATGATCGTCTTCTCTTCCCCCAACGTATACACGTATTCGCATTCGTCCGGAGTGATAAACTCGCCGCTGGATGTGAATACGCCCGGAATATGCGTATGCCCCTGAAAACAGAACAACTCGATGCGATCGAACTGAGCGCCCATCTTACGCTGATTGTAAACATCCTCCGGGAAAACATATTCGTTCGTCGGTTCACGCGGCGATCCGTGCACAAACAAATACGGACTCTCACGCATGAATCGAGGCAGGCTCCCAAGAAAATCGAATCGGCGGTCGGAGTCCGCCGTCGATCCGAGCGATTCCAGCGTCTCGCGAGTCCAGTAGATGGCCTGTAAAGCCACCGGATTGAAGCCGTCCGGATCGAACATGGATGCCTGATCATGATTGCCCAGAATCGTGATCGGACAGCGTTCCATCACAATATCCAGGCACTCGCCCGGATTCGGCCCATAGCCGACGATGTCCCCAAGACAGGTGATCGTGGTAATGCCTCGTTGCTGGATGTCCTCCAGCACGCACTCAAGCGCTTCAATGTTGGCGTGGATATCGCTAATAAGGGCCCGCTTCACGGCCTGTTACCTTTCCGTTGGTTCTGGTCATCACCAGACACGAAGGACGAAGTCGCTCTATGTTGCCGTAACTATATACCATTTAATCTCCTAGGAAAGTCTAGAACCCAGGGAGATCCACCGCAAGACATACCCACCATGGGTGGTGCGTCATAAGATCCGCGTTCGCCTCTGATTTGGGTCGCAAGCGTGGCAGGGTCGGCAGCGCCTGAAGCATACGATCGGGGACATTTGTCAAGGCGTGGCGAGATACCAAGGAGAGCCGGCGACGCGGTGTCTGAGCCACCCACTTATTCTTTTTTCGGCCGCCGGGGTCGCGGCACATCGTGCCGAACGCCCCGCGCCCGCTCGAACTCTTCGGTACGCACTTTTGTCTCGAGTGACGGGCGTCGATCTTTTGCATTGACATACCGTGATGGGGGTGCGATCTGCTTCACCACGACATCGTCCCAGTCGACCGTGCCTTCGGGCCAGTATCCGTACAGCATGACGCGTCCCCATTTAGGCACATATTGGGTATGGCGGGGCGTGAAATCCTCGGTCTGTACGTTCCAGGTATTCTTTGCGCCTTTCAGGTTTTGTTGACTGCGATACACTTCGCGCCGTTCCACCGAGCCACTCGCGTTGCCGATCTTCGAGAACCGGCTCTCCATTTCGTCGTAACACTTGATGAACACCTTGACCGCGCTCCCACTGGTCCGCCAGCGGCATTGAAAGCGGTACGTCGCACCTTCCTCGACCGGAAAATAATCACTGTAGTACAGAACTCCCGTTGAAGCCGCCACATTCTTCGGGATGGTGAAGTGCAAGTAGTGATTAGGCCGACCGTTCGACCCCGTCTCGGTCCGGCGGCTCACCAGTTTCGGCATCGGATCCCAACCCTTGGTGGTTTCGAAATCACCCCGCACCAGGTTCGGATTCTCGCGCCAGCGTTTTTCTTGGTCGGGATCGGTGGCGTCGGCGACGGTCGTCGAATCCACGCCATAGAGTTTATCCAACGCCTGTTTGACGTAGACGTGTGGGATCTCACTGACCGTTTTCGTGCGTGCCTTCAACTTGACGAGCATACGCGGTGGGTCGGTTGAAAAGTCGGCCACGTTGATCCACAGGTCGTATTGATCCCAATCCACACCTGGCAGTCGCTCGATCTTTCCCCAGATCCCGATATCGGCGCCGAACACGTCGTGCAAGATTGACTTCATCTTGGTCAACGGAGTCTGGGGGTTCGGTACGACTTTGGAGCTTTCGGTCCACTCACGCACATCCAGCATGGACTCGGGAATAACGAATCCGCCACGTTTTTCCAGTTTCTTCCAAATCATATCCCCGACCATTTGGCCGTAGCGACCATGATCGAATTCTGATTCGAAGTCGAATGGAATCACGACTTTGGGGGCTTGGCTACCGGCGGTAGGCTGTGCGAAAACCAACTTTGGCAACGTGGCCACCCCACCTGCCATCATCCCCCACCCCACGAAAACCGCGATGCAACGCACCATCTCCGACTCCTTAAACAGCTTAGCCAAGTGCCGCCGGCAGGCGTTCGTTTGGGCTCTTTTTCAATCGAATTAACCGTTCACGGTTCGCAAGATACTTAACCGCGGATGAACGCGGATAAACGCTGATATACACGGGAAAGAGCGTTTTTCAGACTTCGTATCCGATGTGACAATGAGCGCTTCTTCGACTTCGCAAGAAACACGGTTAGTGGCGTTATCTGCGTTCATTTGCGTTGATCCGCGGTTTTCAGCCTTCGGGGTCGTGAACAGTTACCAATCGCGAAACACGCGGGCCGATTTTCGCCAGTCTCAGCGGCACAATATCCCGAGTGTCCGTTTATTTCTGGCTGCCGTTCGCTCCTGGCTGGTCGCTCTCGGGCTTGGCGTCTTCGGTCGCGAGCCGCTGAAAATAGCGGCGGTTCAGCTCTTCCCAGCCGGCGGGAGAGGCGTCTTCCATGCTGGAGAGAATCTCCCTTTGGATATCCGCCGGCAAGTTCGTCGACTGGTCGCGGCGTACTTCGAATTCGCCTTCGACGTAGGACTTGATGTGTCCCAACCCGTCCAACAATACCTTGCGTCGTCGCAGCGCGCTACGATAGCGACCGCTAAGCAAATCCCGTTCGATCGTCGTCATTGTGTCGATCAGTTTTTCCAGATCGGTATGATGGTAATTCAGCACCTTGAACTTCAGATCGATGGCTTCCGCCTTATTACGGAGTTCGGCCTGCCGTTTCGCGAGACGTTTCATGTCACGATCCACTTGCCGGGGCACGGGTCCTTCGAGGCCTTCGCCACCCGCCCCACTTTCCTTGCCGCCGCCGGTCGCCCCGCCGACGGGATCTTTGCTAATATCCTTGACCTGTCCTTTGGTGAAAGGATCCGGCGCCAATCGACTCGGCGTCTTGCGTCCGCCTTTTCCGACCGCGATATCCGACACGAACTCGCCGCTCGACTTACCCTGACGGCCCTCACCGCTACGGCCGCCAATCTCACTTGAGTTGGGCAACCGGTTGCCGGTCACGCCACGGGCGCTCATATTCGAAATGGGGCCGTCCATCGCGTCCCATCCCGCGCCTTTGTCCAGCGAGTCGGCGGCACTGCTGGACACATCCTCCATTTCGTCCATCAGATCTTCTTCTTCTTCCATGAGCTCGCCGACGATATCTTCGAGTTCACCGGGCAGTTCCGCCATTGGGGCTTCCTTCATATCATCGCCCAGCGATTCCTCCTGGCTCCAACGCTCACGATCGGGCGTATCGGGCAACCATTTTTCGAGGTTGGTGGTCATTTCCTCGGCCATTTCCGCGCCGAGTTGCTCCAATGGCACGGCGATATCGGCCGTTTTCCTAGTCAGGGCCCCTTCGGCCATCTTCAGCTCCGTCTGCACCTCGACCATTTCCTCGAGCATGCTGGGGTTCGCGAAATCCTGGTCTGGGAGTTTGCTGAAATCACTATGGGTTTCCTCCATGAACCGTGCCCAGTCATCCTCGATTTCGGCCAGCTCCTTCAACAGTTGCTCATCCGCCTCGGTGAAGTCTTCGACCGGTTTTTTTGCCAGGTTCTTCGTTGCTTCGATGACTTTTTTCTGTTGCTTGAGCATCTCCTCCATCTTGTCATGGAGTTTCTTCAATTGATCCTGAGCGTCGGGGGGGATATCGCCACCGGGTCGTTTTTCCATCTTATCCAGTGCTTCCGAATTAACTCGCCGCGTGTATTGCAGCAACTTGCGTAAGTCGTGGATGATCTGATCTTGAGTCACGGTGAGTTCTTGGATGGGGTCCTTGAGCAGATCGACATGGGTAACACGAGTCGCGTTTTCCGCCTGGGCAATCGCGTCGGCCATCAGGCCGTTGGACAACACGCCGAGGGCCTGCTTCAACGTTGTCAGAGAGGGATCCTCGGTCGCGTTGATTTTGTCGCCAAGCGTGACACTTCGCTGCCGGATGGTCACTTGACTCTTGCGAACCGCGGACGCTTCGTTCTTGGCCGGATCCAGCTCATCATGATCTGGAATCTGAG
>CAZSOG010000265.1:0-6804 GCA_964607555.1 uncultured Pirellulaceae bacterium
CTGGACGGCCGACAGCGCGACTTGATTGACGATCCGCGCCAAATCGTCCCGGCCCTCCGGACCCGGTGGCTCGGTGACGACAACCTCCGGCCGCCACTGGCGAATTGCGCGCACCATGCGTTCTTCCAAAACGGCAACCGCGTGTCCGTCATTGACTCGATTCCAGCCTTCGACGATAGCGCGGGTTGGCAACTCGAGGCCTGCCTGACGCAGGGGGAATTGCCATGCACTGGAGGCGCCGCACGCACCGACGGCCGCCAGCGCCTGCGCGGCCAGGTCCTCGGTCGGCGGCCGCGTGTCCGGCTGGCCCGCCGGCGCGTGTCGGCCAATGAGCTCGACCGCC
The DNA here is from genome assembly GCA_964607555.1 of uncultured Pirellulaceae bacterium. Classification (GTDB taxonomy): domain Bacteria; phylum Planctomycetota; class Planctomycetia; order Pirellulales; family Pirellulaceae; genus JAJSAJ01. The sequence continues at coordinate 344 of CAZSOG010000265.1, forward strand.
CCCAAGTAACCGTCATTGCCCGATTGCAACGCGAACAAATCGAAGGGGATCCGGCACGGTTCGCTGAACAGGCCGAGCAGCGCGAGTCGGGCGCCACCACGATGCTGCACGCGCCATTGTTCACCCCCGTCCTGCGTCCCGAGGACCGTGCCGAGGCCGCCGACCGCCCAGCCATGCTCACTGTCTGTAAACGCGAGTGACCGAATCGGCACGTTCTGGCCGGTGGGCAAGAGCTCCCAGGAATCCCCACGATCACCTGAATGGAGCACACGAGTGCCCGGCGCGCCGGCGATCCAGACGTCGGCGTCACGGGCGGCAACGCAGTAAAAATCAAACACGTCAGTCACTCCCGTCGGCAAAGAACGCGACGGTGTCTGCCACGTCCGCCCCCCATCCGCCGTGTGCAAGACGAGCCCGCCGTCGCCGACAAGCCAGCCGGTCCGGGGAGTCGTCATGCACATGGCGCGCAGCGGACGCCGGCCAACGTCGGGTGTTTGCGAAGACTGCACCCGCGGCGCCGCGATGACCGCCAACGCACCGTTGTACCCCGCCGCCACACCATGTTGTGGGTCCCGAAAATCGCCCGTTAACCACGCACCGTGCTGGCCGGCCGGAATCGGCGTCCAACTGCGCCCGCCGTCATCCGTCCTGAATATGCCGGTCGGGTACATGGCCGATGAGTTGCCCAGTGCCCAGCCGTGCGCGCTGTCGACGAACTGAACGTGCTTGAGCCACGGCATCGTCAGGCCCGTGACCGGCGTCCATGTCTTGCCGCCGTCACGTGTGTGAATCACCCGCCCCGTCGTCCGATGTGTGTACGGCTCGGCCCGGCCACCAACGGCCCAACCAATATGTGCATCCAGAAAAAACACCGATTCCAAGCGATCGCCGATGGGCGATTGTTGCCGACCCCAATGTCGCCCGCCATCTCCCGTGTGCCAGATTACGCCCCGGTCACCGACCGCCCAACCGTGCGCCGCATCCACAAACGTCACGTCGCGCAATTGGGCATCGTTCAGGGTTTCCAATGGCAAGTCTCCGGCAGCCACCACGCCAAGGCGCGGACCGAACAAGCCCAGCCCAATAATCCATGGTGCCAAGGTCCATCGTGCCCAGACACGAAAACCGCGTCGTTGTCTCCAGCCGTACATCAGCGTTGGCTCCTCAAGTCCGCTATCGGTCGCAGATTGTCGGTCCCGGGAAAGGTCGAACACCGCAGTTGGCACGCAAGCTCCAGGCAACGGCCGTTCGCGGCACTCGCAAACCGTCACCCAACGGCTCGGCAAATTGCGCCGCACAGTGAGGGTCGTACAAAAAAACCGCCCGATTGTAGGCGAATCTCGCGTAACCACCAATACAAGAACGCCGGTAACGATTGCTTGGCAATGGTAACTGTGCACGGACCAGAAGAAAAAGAACACTAATCGGCGCTAATTCTCGCTAATATCGGAAAATCTCATCTTGAAATGCCTTCGACTTTTCTACGACCTGCCGGATTTATGTCGAGTGTTGCAGACTTTCCAGGGCCGTATCATGAGTGTCGATAAGTAAAGATTAGTGTTCCTTGATTTCAGATGTCGTGAACGGCTACCTTTACTTCTTCTTTGCGCCGTTGCCGCTTCGCGTCTTGGCGTGATGCTCGGGGGCCATGGCTCAACTTATGGTTGGAATGCATCAGACTGCGGCGCAAAAGAACTTGCCACAACGACTTAGAGGTTTTCAACAGGGCGCCAGGAGTCCGGGGTCTTGGCTAGGAGACGTGTGCTGTCGCCACCACTACCCCCCCATTTTATGGGCACGCGAACTACTGTGTCCTCGTTCCACCGGGCCCCCACCAAAATGACGTTGCGTTCGGGCGCCCGCTTGCCCTACACTCATGCGGCTCGACAGCGTCGGCTTTTTCCTCCGGTGCGACGCGGCCGGGGGCGGGAAGCACGCGCGAGGGCGTGCCGCATGGGAAATAATCAGGAGAATTGTATCGTGGATGTATCCGTTGTCGTACCAATCCACAATGAAGTTGAGAACATCATGCCGCTTCACGAGCAGCTGACCGAGGTTCTTGATCCGCTGGACTTGGAATACGAGATTCTATGTGTCGACGATGGTTCGCGGGACGGAAGCCTCCAGAAGCTCACGCAATTGGCCAAAGATGACCGGCGTGTCAAGATCATCTCGTTTCGACGCAATTATGGCCAAACGGCGGCCATGCAAGCCGGGATCGAATCGGCGGCCGGCCGCGTGATTGTTACGATGGACGGCGACCTGCAGAATGACCCGGCCGATATCCCAATGATGTTGGAGAAGATTGACGCCGGTTACGATCTGGTCCATGGCTGGCGCAAGAACCGGCAGGATCCATGGCTGAACCGCCGCTTGCCATCCAAGATCGCGAACTGGTTGATATCACGAGTCACGGGATTCCCCATCCATGACCTGGGCTGCACGCTGAAGGCGATGCGTACGGAGATCGCGCGCGACATCGAGCTGTACGGCGAAATGCACCGGTTCATTCCGATCCTGGCGCACGCCCGCGGGGCGCGCTGTTGCGAGGTTGTCGCGCGACATCATCCGCGTCGCCATGGCCAGACGAAGTACGGCATCTCCCGCACGTTGCGCGTGATTCTGGATCTTATCACGGTCAAATATATCTTGGACTATTTCGCGAGCCCAATGAAGTTGTTCGGTGGCGTGGGACTCGGTTGCTCCGCGGTTGCCCTGCTGACGCTTGTCGCGACGATCGGCATGAAGCAGTTGGGCAACGTCGACATGACCGGCAATCCGCTGCTCTTGTTGGCCGTTGGCGCGATGATCGCGGCGATCCAGTTCTTCAGTCTGGGGCTATTGGGCGAAGTCAACGCGCGCATATACTACAGCCATCCGGAACGTCGCCCGTATGCGGTTCGAGCTTGCTGGAACATGGAATCCCGGGCTTCGGAAGACGCCGTGGAGCAGCATGGTCGACGCGCCGCATGACAACGCGCAGCGTGCCCGTGAACTTCGCGTGCTGCGTGGTTCCAGTTTTTTCACGTTTTCGGCTTGGTCTGCAGCGCGCGGCAATCCGCTTCGTCGGCGGACGAGGAACTCCATCGTACGTGTTTGAAGTCGCGTGATGTTCCAGCTTCCAAGTTGAGTAATGATCCACCGTGACACGATCCCGGCCTCCATGGTTGACCGTCGTCGTCGAAGCGACGCACCGAATCCGTCGCGAGATTCTCACGCATCTTGATGGGCCCTCGGGGCGTTCGCCCTGGCCCCATTTGTTCGGCCTCTTCACGCAGCAATGCGGCGTGGATGACGCCGCGCGGTTTGCCGACGCGAGTGCTCAAGCCATCACCTGCGCGCTGCGCGCCGCGGCCATCGGTGGGGATGAATGGGCGGGCGCGTCGACGCGCGACTGGCTCCTCGCTGGAGCTGATCCGCTCGTTCGCCAGATCCTGTGCGAGTCGTTCTGGGCTTCCCCGGCGGGCGGCGGCACGGACCAAAGTCTGCAGATCCCCCGGGCGTTGCATCAATATCTGTCGGTGGCCCGCGTCAACGGCCTTGATGCTCCATTTGCCGCAACGGCAGGGAGCGCGAATCAACTGCCGTATTTCTACGAGGCGTTCTTGCGCGGGTACGACGGCGCAGCGCGGCGGCGGCACGGTGTTTTTTATACGCCAAGCAGCCTGGTCTCGTTCATCATCGCGAATACGGATCAGATGCTGAAGCAGGAGTTCCACCTTGCCGACGGGCTCACCGACGCGGCCACCTGGTCGGACATGGCCGCTCGATTTGGCTCGACGGCGCCGCCCGCGGCCGTGCCTCGGAACGTGCCGTTTGTGCGCGTGTTGGATCCCGCGATGGGAACTGGCGTATTCCTTCTTGAGATCATTGAACAGGCGTATCTCCAGTTTGCAGCCGCCGGCCACGGCACGGCGCCGAAATCGGCGGACGCCTGGACTGATGTTGTCAACACGCGGCTTCTGCCCCGACTTCATGGGCTCGAGTTGATGCTTGCGCCCGTCGTGCTTGCACACCTGTTGCTGGCAAGGTGCCTGGCCCGAACATCGTATCGATTCGAGCAACCACAAATGTCGCGGCTGTTCCTGGCCGACACGCTGCGGACACCGAATCCGCTGCGGACGCGGGTCACGGATAGCGCGAGTCCATTCACAGTGATCGTCGGCAACCCGCCGTTTGCCGGTATTTCGCACAACACGCCGGGCTGGGTAAACCGACTGCTGCACGGCGTCGGGCCGGAGGGGGGTGCATTCGCCAGCTATTTTGACATGCCGGAAGCGCCACTCGGTGAGCGCAAGCACTGGCTGCAAGATGATTACGTCAAGTTCCTGCGTCTGGCACACTGGCACGTGGAACGCGCGGGCACCGGCCTTATTGGCTTGCTCACGAATCATGGATTCTTGGACAATGTCACGTTCCGAGCAATGCGTTATCGGCTGCTCGCAACGTTTCCACTCATCTCGGTGGTGGACTTGCACGGCAACAAGCGTAAGGGGGAGCGGGCGCCGGACGGCGCGCGGGACGAAGGGGTATTCGCGATTGGACAAGGCGTTGCCGTCACGTTGCTGCGCAGGCCGCCGCACGACAAGGTGGCTCGGCATGCGGAATACGCGGAGCTATGGGGCGGCCAACAGGCAAAATGCGACCGTCTCGAGGCCATCCCGTTTGGCAAACTCCCGCGGCACGCGGTGGCCCCGGAACATCCCTATTTTCTTTTGGTGCCCAGACCGGGCGCACGTTGCGCGCGGTACGGACGAGGATTCTGTTTACCCGATGCCATGCCGGTCAACAGTACGGCGGCAGTCACGGCGCGCGATGGGTTCATCATTGCATTCCGGCGCGAAGATCTCGTCGAGCGACTCCAGGAGTTCGCGGATCCACGCGTCAGCGACCAGGTGATCCGTGCAAAGTACTTTCGCAACACACGTTCCGTCAAATATGCCGCCGGCGACACGCGTGGCTGGAAGTTGACCGAAGCGCGGCGGCGTCTGGCGCATACTCCCGATTGGGAGCGTGCCATCCACGCGTTTCAATACCGGCCCTTCGATCGACGCTGGATCTGCTGGATCCCCTGGCTGATCGACTGGCCGCGCCGCGCGGTCATGCACAACATGGAAATCCCTGGGAATCGAGCGTTGGTGGCGCGCCGGCAGGCGCCCGCCGCGAGCACGTACGATTACTTCTGGGTGTCCGACACGTGGGTCGTGGACGGTCTGATTCGGTCGGACAATCGGGGCGGCGAGTCGGTTTTCCCGTTATATATTCACGACCACCCGCGCACACCGCCCGGTCCCAACCTGCGCACGGTGGTACGAAACAGCAGGGGGCCGGTAAACTTCTCGGACGCGTTTATCGCCCGCTGCAACCGCGTATTACGGCTCGATTGGGTTTCGACCACGGGGCCCGGCGTGCCCGGGTCCTTCACGGCGGACGACGTGTTCCATTACCTGATCGCTTTGTTTTTTTCGCGTCCGTATCGCACCCGCTATCGCGACTTCCTACAACTCGATTTCCCACGCATACTTTTGCCGTCGCGACATGACGTTTGGCACGTGCTGTGCGGCCATGGCGCGGCGTTGGCGGACGCGATACTCGCGGGCGCGGCCGGGCCCAGCGCGGGCCGGCGCCCGGCCGCCGGCAGCCCCCAGGTCGCTCCCGGTTACCCCCGCCATGATGGAACGGCGATTTGGGTCAATTCTCGGTATCGGGTGGCGGTCGTGTCTGAATCGGTTTGGCGATATCGTGTCGGCACGTATCGGGTGTGCGAGAAATGGTGGAAGGCGCGGCGCGGCCGCGCCCTGTCGGATCAGGACATTGACGAATTTCACCGGATCGTTCGCGCGATCACCCAGATCCAGTCGATCGTGGACCGCATCGACGCGTCCATCGAAGCCGCGGGCGGCTGGGAAACGGTCTTTGCCGACCCAACGGCGTCGTGATGTCAATCGGCATGCCGCGTGGATCGGCGTTGACCGCCCTGAATGCCCTTTGTTATACTTGCCAAGGTCGCATGGTTCCTGGCGCAGCTCAAGGTGTGTAGCGAGACGGGAATACCGTGGCACATCACGTGGTCTCGTCTAGCCGCTCCACCGTGCTCCGGGCGCGGGAACCCTGCATGAAATGTCGGCCACTCTCCTCGGCTCACACGAAGTTGATCGAAAGGATCGTCATGACAGCGTCACTCCCAAACGGAATCCATGACAACATTTCCGACTGCATTGGCAATACGCCGTTGGTGCGTTTGCGGCGCGTAACCGAAGGCTGTCATGCCGCGGTCGTGGGCAAAATAGAAAGCATGAACCCCCTGTGGAGTGTCAAGGATCGCATCGCGCGTGCGATGATCGACGCCGCCGAACGGGACGGCGAGATCCAGAAAGACACGGTGCTGATCGAACCGACCAGCGGCAACACGGGCATCGGACTCGCCTTCGTGTGCGCGGCCCGTGGCTACCGTTTGATGG
>CAZSOG010000266.1:0-6776 GCA_964607555.1 uncultured Pirellulaceae bacterium
AAGGACGCGCGCTGCTGGCGACCGGTAGTCCGTTCGCGCCGGTCGAATACGAAGGCAAGACGCATGTGATCGGCCAGGGCAATAATGTTTTTATTTTCCCCGGCGTCGGGCTCGGATGTATTGTCGCCGAGGCCCATGAAGTATCTCAAGAGATGTTCCTGGTCGCGGCGCGCACGTTGGTCGATTGCATCGATCAGCAACGACTCGATGCGGGTGCCGTCTACCCCGATCAGTCGAACCTGCGCGCCGTCAGCCGCCGCATCGCCGCCGCTGTCATCCGACAGGCGCGCGAGGAGAGAGTCGGCCGCCTGATCCCGGACGATCGCATCGAGGCAGAACTCGATCAAGCCATGTGGTACCCCGATTACCAACCGTTTGTCTACCACGGCAAATAACCCCCCCCCACGGGTCCCTCTTAATCTTAATCCTCTTCCGCCCTCGCAGGTAAGGCGCATCGCAAATGAGTTGTTGTCAAATGAGGAGCTATCCCGCTCTCATGAGTCAGGAGAATGGTCTCGAACCGTGACACGTCATGTCCATCAGGAGTAAGATTAAGATTAAGATTAAGATTAAGAAATGACATGTAAGATGGACGTCCACGTCCGTCGAAGAAGCGGATGATAAATCTGCCAAAGCAGTTTGGTTACAGGTTCTAAGAATGTAGTCGTTCACGACATCTGCTATCAAGGAACACTAATCTTCACTGATCGACACTAATGATATGGCTCTAGAAAGCCTCCAACACTCAATATAAACCCGGCAGGTCGTAGAGAGGCCGAAGGCATTTCAAAGTGAGGTACTCCCATATTAGCGAGAATTAGCGTCGATTAGTGTTCCTTTTCTTCTGGTCCGTGAACAGTGACCTGAGAATCTAACGAGGCGTTGCCTCCAACCAACTGCCGCGTGGCAACTCGGTGAAGCGCATGATTCTGCACTACCCGCGTCTCCCACCTGCGCACCTCCGGCCCCCACCCAGACAAGCTGGGCGGGGGCCGGATACCGACCATCCAAGTATTGACAAACCAATCACAGAGAAAAGTGGCGCTGTCCGATTCAACTCGACCCCAGAACTTGACTCAAGATCATCAAACTTCCCCCGATGAGGCTTCTAATGCGGTTCCATCGCCAACCACCTGACGCATGACCAGGTTTTACGACTACGTCCCAGCCCCCTTTTTTTTCGAAGGCACTGCCATATGTCCCACACAGCAAATCGGCTTATTGCCACAACCGTGATCGTTTTGTTGTCTAGTGTTGTCGGGTGGTTGCTGCTTTTTCCCACCGCGACGGAAGCCGCGCCAGCGTTACCCGAGCATCTCGCCGACATGATTCTGCACGAAACCGGCACGCAGGGTGGTCTGATCGTGCACGTTGGTTGCGGGACGGGCGAGTTGACCGAAGCGCTGCGTCGGTCGGATAGTTTTCTGGTGCAGGGCCTCACGATGGACCGCGCGGAGGCCCAAGTTGCACGGGACCGATTGCTTGTGGAAAAGCGGTACGGTTCCATATCCATCAGTACGTTTGACGGAGCACACTTGCCGTACGCCGACGGGCTCGTGAACCTGTTGGTCATCGAGCGGCAGTACCAGCTGGCGCCGGCCGACTGCATGCGGGTGCTCGCGCCGGGCGGCATCGCGTATATCAAGGGAAAAGACGGTTGGACGAAGCAACGCAAGCCGTGGCCGGCCGATATCGATCAATGGACACACCACTTGCACGACGCCAGCGGCAACGCGGTGGCACGCGATCGAGTGGTCGGCCCGCCGGCACACCTGCAGTGGGCGGCGGGACCGTTATGGGCCCGCAGTCATGGCTGGACGCCAAGTGTCAGCGCGCTGGTGTCCGCCTCGGGCCGGCTGTTTTCCATCTGTGACGAGTCACTGACAGGGATTGACGGTTCGGTGCCGAGCCAGTGGTATCTTGTCGCCCGCGACGCGTTTAGCGGTGTGCTGCTCTGGCAACGTCCGGTACCGAACTGGGGTTCCGCGCAGTTCAGCGGCACACCCGGCACGGGCCAAGGCGTCACGGTCGGTCGATTCACGATGCCGACCGACGTGAACAAGCGACTGGTGGCGGTCGGCGACACGGTATACGTCACGCTGGGGGCCGACGCGCCGATCACCGCGATTGACGCGGCCAGCGGCGCGACCAAGCGAGTCTACCCGCAAACGGCCCATGCCGACGAGCTGTTGCTATCCGACGGCCGGTTGATCATGGCAATCAATGTGTCGAAAGGCACGGCCGAGCGGGCGCCGGCCAAGCGTGTTGGCGCCGTGAATCCGGCGACTGGCGCGACACTCTGGCAGCACGGCCCGCTGACCGGCATTCGTTCGAGTGTTGGCCAGGACCCGTACGGACGCTTGGAACTTTGCGCCGGCGACGGCCACGTCTTTGCCGTGACGACGACGTCCGTCGTTTGTTTGGACGCCGAGTCGGGCGAACTGGTTTGGGAGCGCGACCGTCCGGCGCTGCCGCCCGCGGCGGTGACGCGCGTCGGTTACGCTGGCATGTACGAATATAAGTTGACCGTGCTGGTCTACCACGACGGCGTCTTGCTGCTGGCACAGCCCGAGCCAAACACGCACCACACCTACCACACGATGCCCGGTTCGCTATACGCGTTCGACGCCGGCGACGGCCACCCGTTGTGGAAACACGGCTACGGTGCTTGGGGGCACTGCACACCACCGGATGTATTCGTGATCGATGATATGGTCTGGACCCATGTGTACGCGGAGACGGAATTCGGTTTTGTCTGGGGGCACGGCTTCAAGGCGAAGGACCCCAGCGTGGTGAACTACCGCATCCAGGCGCTCGATTTGCACACGGGCCAACGGAACGAGGAGCTTTCGACGAAACAGATTTTCAATGTGGGCCACCATCACCGGTGCTATCGAAACAAGATTACGGAGCGGTACCTGATGTCATGCCGGCGCGGCGTCGAGTTTGTTGACTTGGCGACCGGCGAGAATTACCAGAACCATTGGGTACGCAGCGGCTGTCTGCTCGGTTACGTGCCGTGCAACGGCATGTTGTATGTCACGCCGCACCCGTGCCAGTGTTACATCAATGCCAAACTGGTCGGCTTCAACGCGTTGAAGTCCGCCGGGCAGTTCGCTGACGATAACGCGGAACAGGCGATCACGCCACGTTTAGCCCAGGGCCCGGCGTTCGGGAGCACAATCGGGGCGGCGCTATCACCCGAACAACTTGCGGCCCAGTGGCCGACGTACCGGCACGACGCACGACGCAGCGGGGCGACGGAAGCGACGTTGTCGACGGAACTGAAACGCGCTTGGGTGACACGCCTTGCGAGCGCACCCACGGGCCTGACCGCGGCCGACGGAAAGATCTTCGTCGCCGGTAAGGATGCCCATACCGTGTACGCCCTGGACACGGCGGACGGCAAGGTCGTCTGGCGTTTCACCGCCGATGGCCGTATCGACTCGCCGCCGTCCTACGATCGTGGCGCCGTGGTGTTTGGAACAATGCACGGGCGCGTTTACTCGCTGCGCGCGCGGGACGGGGCCTTGGCGTGGCGTTTCAATGCCGCACCGCGGTCGCGGCTGGTGACCGCCTACGGACAACTGGAATCTCCCTGGCCGGTACCGGGCGTTCTCGTGCAGCATGACGCGTGCTGGTTCGCGGCCGGTCGGTCCTCGTATCTGGATGGCGGCATCCATGTCTACGCGTTGGCGACGGCGACGGGCCAGGTCGTGCGTGACCAACTGGTGTACAGCCCCGATCCGAAGACCGGCAAGATGGCCCCCGACCCGGACGGATTTCTGGTGCCCGGCCTGTTGAATGATGTTCCGACCAGCGACGGCACGCAGGTCTTCATCCGCCAGATGAATGTCTCGGCAGCCCGCGACCGCGCGGCGCCGTACCTGTATACAACCGCGGGATTTCTTGATTCCAGCTGGTTTAATCGGACGTTCTGGCAGATTGGTCGAGCACGTTCGACGGGCATGATGGTCCTGGGAGACGGTGTGGTCTATGCCACGGAAGTGTACCCAGCGAGGTCACGCGAAGCCGTGTTCCAGCCAGCGGCCCACTCGTACCGCTTGCGTTGTCTGCCGATGGGACTGACGCCACGCGCCACGGCGGCCCGTCGGACGGTGAAGAAAAACGGCAAGAAGGCCGGGACCAAGGTTAAGGCCAAAGGAAAGGCACGCCAGAATCAAGCACGCCCGATTTGGGAACGCTACGTGCCGATGCGTCCGGCGGCGATCGTGCGCGCCGGCAAAACACTATTCGTTGCCGGCACGCCGGACGTGGTTGACCCCAAAGACCCGACCGCCGCATGGGAAGGCCGCGATGGTGGGCTGTTGGTCGCCTACTTGGCCGATGACGGCCGACAACTGGCCAGCTACAAGTTGCCCGTCCCGCCCGTCTGGGACGGCATGGCCGTGGCCGATGGCAAACTGCTCATCAGCCTGGTCGATGGCAGCGTCCTGTGCATGCGGTAGCAGGATGCTGAAGGGAGCGATCGGGTGTACACGCTGACGGGTACGGGCTCGACTCAAGAAGGCCTCCTGGTTGGACATCGCCAATTTTCCTTGTTACTGGTTTGTCAATGCTTGAATTGTCGGTATCCGGCCCCCGCCCAGCTGGGTGGAGCCAGTGATTTTGCACTAATCGGTGGCGCACGCGCCGGCCCTCTCTTCTCCCCCCGCCGCGCAGCGGTGGGCGGGGGCGTAACTCCCTCGAGTATTGAACTTTCTCGATTGTATTGAGTTACGCCATTCGTGCCCGCGGTGGCAGATCCGTTGCCGGCTTCGTGGCTCAATACCGATGCACGGGACCGGTTACCGCGGTGCTCGATAATCGGCTGTTGCGTGAGGCGGCGACAGGACGATTTGCCAAACGTGATTCTTGCGCGCCCGGAACGAGCCGGCAGATTGCAGCAGATAGTATCGCCACATCCGATGAAACCGTTCGTCGTACCGGTCTTGCAGGTCGTTCCAGCCGGCCTCGAAATTCCGGTGCCACTCGAGCAATGTTCGATCGTAATCGGCGCCGAAACAATGCCAGTCGTCCAGCAGGAATATCCCCTCGGTCGCCGTGCTGATCTGTTTGGCGGACGGCAACATGGAATTGGGAAAGATGTATTTCTCGATCCAGGGATCACCGCGTGTGCACGACCGGTTACCGCCAATGGTGTGCAACAAGAACCGACCGTCGTCGCGCAAGCATCGGCGAGCGACACGCATGAAACGCCGGTAGTTCTTGTAGCCGACGTGTTCGACCATTCCCAGCGAGAAGATCCGGTCGAAGGGTTCGTTCAGCTGGCGGTAGTCCTGGTAGCGGATCTCGACGGGCAGCCCGCGGCAGAGTTCCTCGGCCAGTTGTGCTTGCTGGCGCGACACGGTGATGCCGACCACTTCGGTCCCGTAGCGCTCCGCGGCGAATTTGGCCGCCCCGCCCCAACCGCAGCCGATGTCGAGCACGCGCATGCCGGGTTCCAGTTGCAGTTTGCTGCAGACGAGATCGAGTTTTGCCTCTTGCGCCGCGTCCAGCGACGTGGCCTTCGCCCAATAACCGGAGCTATAGATCATGCGCCGGTCGAGCATGACGCGATAGAGATCATTGCCAAGATCATAATGGTGACTGCCGATCGTGAACGCGCGGGACGGCTTCTGTAGATTGAACAACCGGGCGTGCAGACCGGCCAGCAGCATGCGCACGCTGTGCATTTCGGCGTCCAGCCGCGCCGCCAGCAGCCGATGGAACAGTTCATCCAGTTGCGTGCAGTCCCACCACCCATCCATGTAGGCTTCACCAAACCCGCGCGACCCATCGCGCAGGACACGCGCAAAGAGCGCCTCGTCGTGGACCTGAATGTCCCAGTCGCGCGGCCCGTCGATGCTGACATCGGCGATTTTCAACAGCCGCTCGATTTCCCGCCGTTCGGTCGACGGTGCCATGACGCCACCTCCGCTTGATCGGTTGCGATGCGTGCATGGGTGGATTCAAGTGTCCTCGATCACCGCGCGGCCCGCGCCGATCGATGCACTCGTCAATCTGCCTTCCATTATTGTATCGATTCACGGTCATCAAATGTACCGGACCTTGACAATCCGAGAAAATGCATGTAGCTGGCGAGACTGATTCACGCATGGGGCGAGCCCATGGGGGTCTGGACGATGTAGTTGGCTCGGCAGTGGCCGTTCGCGGCCTCTGGCCATGAACGGCGCTTTCGCTCTCAGAGGCTGTCACAAAACCCGGTTTCAACCATGTACGATGGACGTCCATGTCCGTCGAAGAAGCGGATAAACACTCCGCTTACAGGTTCTTAATCTTAGTCTTAACGCGGGCTTCGCCCACAATCCAAGAGGGGTGGCATCCGCCAAAGGCGGATGTGTGGGCGCGAGTCCAAGAAAAAGCAGACACCCTGACTTTCGGAAAGCCGCCCGAAGTTAGGATGTCTGGCTCTTCCGGTCCTGCCCCAGTCCAGGCCAAAAACGACGGATCAACATACGATTGTCATGAGACTTTGTGTCGTCGAACGCCAGTCCGCCAAAGGCGGGCGACAGGATGTAGCCAGGTGGCGCAGGCCCCTGGATAGCGTATCACCGATAATCGTCCAAGCCCCGTTAGGGGCGACAGGAGTTGTAAACGGGCACGTAGCTTTGCGAAAAAAAACGGAAAAGCCAGACATCTTAACGCGGGCTTTGCCTGCAACCCAAGCATCCGCCAAAGGCGGATGCCACCCGGGCGTAAAACATGCGCGCACGGTGCGCGCATGTGGCAGCCTAAGAATCTAATGCGGGAGG
>CAZSOG010000267.1:0-6775 GCA_964607555.1 uncultured Pirellulaceae bacterium
GAGAGGGAGAACGGTTGGCATTCGCGTTTTAGCTGACGAGACTCGTTCACCCACGCACACAAGCCCGTGGGGGCCCTTGACCCAACTACTTGCTGCAATCGGCCAAGCAGTTACCTCAGTTCTTACCGGCGTCTGGACGAAGTCGGTGAATGTCGTTCGGCCTCTGTCGGGGGGGGCCAGAGGAGTCAAGATTCTCGGCACGATCTTCTCTGACTCCATGCACTGAATATACGGCACGTCGTGCTGTAAGACAACAAGAAATGGGAGATCGGAAATAAAAGAACTAGAGGAGAGCGCGCTGCTAAAGCACGCGCGAGATGAAGACGTACACCGCACCAACCAGGGCCGATACGATCACGACGGAAACGATGGCCAACCGGCCTTGGAAGACAAGCTGGCCGTGCGAGGCAAAATGGATCAAGTACGGGGTCAGGACCAGCAGCACAAGCCAGAGGAGCAGCAGTCCAACATACTTGGCCAGATCGCGACGTTCCGCCCGCTCACGCAATTGCTCGGCCTGCTCGGCCCGTGTCGCGCGTTTTCGACCCAGCTTGCTCATCCCGGCACTCGTCAATCGCGCGTTCATGGACACGACCAGCTTGCGACTGCAGCCTGGACACGTGGTCGGTGGCCGGTCCACCACATGGCCGCAGTACGGGCACAGGCGGCGCGTCGTGGTGTTGTCGGCGGCGTCCAGCAAACCGCTAACCTGGCTGGCCGGTACCCACTGCGAGTCATCCTTGCGGATCAGCGTATCGTGTTTGACATGGCCGGCGCGGACCTTGTCCAATAACTGGCGGGAGCTAAGCGGCCCGATTTCCTCATTCATGATCCGGTAATACCACTCGGTCGCCATCGGCTCAAGAATCTCACGAGTTGTTATTGCATGGGTGGACATTGGGCGACCGGTCAGGATCTCGGGTCGCAGGAAAAACACTGCACCGTATTGCGCCATTCTTGCTTTTGAGCGTTGTAATGGCAAGCGCAACGTGGACCGTTTCCGTAAAACCCCTCTTTGTGGGTAGGTGATGGGGACGTATTCTCGGAATGTATCGGCTTTGTTGGACGCTGGACCGCACAACCGTCAGCGCGGCCCTAGGCCAGATCGACGACATCTCCATAATGCGGAACCGATACGGGCCAATGCAACTGGTCACGTACCTGCTTCGCGAAACTGAGCGACGCTTGTTCTTCACCGTGTGTCAGGAAAATATGTCGCGGTGGGACTTTCAAGTTGCTGATCCACTGCATCAGGCCGGTGCGATCGGCGTGCCCCGAGAACCCCTCGATCCGTTCGATTCGCGCTTTGACTTTCCATTGTCGGCCATGGATGCGCACCAAGGGATTCCCATCGAGGATCTGCCGTCCGAGCGTGCCTTGTGCCTGATACCCAACAAACAAGATCGTCGATTCCGCGTGGCCGATGTTAGCACGCAGATGGTGTTTGATGCGTCCAGCGGTGCACATACCGGCGGTCGCCATGATGACGCACGGCTTCTTATAGTCATTCAATTCCTTGGAGTCGGCGACCGAGCGCACCATGTGCAAGCCCGGGAAACGCAATGGTGGCTCCTTGGAGGCGATTAGTTGCCACGTTTCATCGTCGAAGCAATCCTGGTAATGGCGGAAAATCTCCGTGATGTCGATGGCCATCGGGCTATCCAGAAACACATCAATCGGTGGAATCCGATTGGCGTGCACGAGCCGGCTGATGTAATACATCAGGTCCTGAGCGCGTTCCACGGCGAACGTGGGAATCACCACGTTGCCACCGCGCGCAACCGTTTGCTGAATCACTTCTTCGAGTCGTAATTCAACATCCTCATGTTCCGGGTGGTCACGATTGCCGTAGGTCGTTTCCATCACCACGTAGTCGGCTTGCTCGAAGAACTCGGGATCGCGGATCAGCGGCTTGTTTTGTTGTCCCAGGTCGCCCGAGAACAGGATCCGTACGTTCTCGTTCCCGCGGCGCACGATCACCTCGACACTGGCCGAGCCAAGAATATGTCCCGCTTCATGCAACACGGCGGATACGTTCGGGCGCAGTTCAATGGCCTGACCGTACCGAATTCCCTCGAACAGTGGCAGCGTTTTCACGACTTCCACTTCGGTGTACAGCGGCACCTCCGGGTGCTTGCCCCTGCGTCCTTCTTTCTTGTGCCGTTTCTTCTTGAATTTCGCGTCTTCGACCTGGATATGGGCCGCGTCGCGCAGCAGCACCTGCACCAGTTCCGACGAAGCGCGGGTACAGTAGATGGGCCCGCGAAAGCCATCATTGACCAGTCGCGGAATGAGGCCGCTGTGATCGATGTGCACGTGGGTCAATAACATGGCATCGATTTGCGCGGCCGGCAATGGGCATTGTTGCCAATTACGCGCCAGCAACTGGCGCTCGTGAAACATCCCGCAATCGACCATCAGTTTCAGGTCATCCACTTCCAAACAGTACCGCGAGCCGGTGACGGCGCGGTTCGCGCCCAGAAAATGCAGTCGGATCATGCACACCTCATTAATGGCTCAAAAGCTGCCGGTACGTGTTTGGAAGTGGGTTGGTTTGCCCAATGTGGGCCGGCCACCGGCAACCCATGCCGCCGTCCAACGCAATAATTGGTCGACCGAAACGCGCGGTCGTCCCCAACGTGCGTACCCGGACGCCCCGTTGCTCAGAAACGCGTCCGTTTGTTCCGTCCCCACGATCCGGGCCGCCCGGTCCATGTACCGGGCCAGCTGCGTGGCCAGTTGCCGCGTACCGAGCAGATCGGGACCCGCCATGTTCAAAATCGTGGCCGGCACCATCGTGTCGCGCAGCGCCAAGAGAGACATGGCGTTGGCATCGGCGAGCCAAATGACGTTGACATATCCCATCGTGACGTCCACGGGTTGACCCGCATGGATGCGTTTGGCCAAATCGACCAGGACGCCATAACGCAGTTCCGTCGCGTAGTTCAGCCGCAACAGGACAGCCGGAACATTCCATGTTTCGCAGAAGTATTGGACGAGTCGTTCCCGTCCGACGGCTGCCATGGCATAGTTACCGTCCGGGCGCAACGGGTCTGTTTCAACCGATCCTCCCGACTCGCGCGGGACCATGCCATACACGTTGCCTGTCGAAAAAACGACGATGCGGCTGTTGAGATAGCGGCGGAATACCAGTGCGGGCAGGTAGCAGTTCGCGGCCCAGGCCGTGGCCGGCGCTTGGCTCGCACCGAACTTGAACCCCGCCATCGAGATGACATTGGCGGCATCCGGCAACCGTGCGACAGCCGCTTCGTCCATGAGGTCGCAGGCGATCGTCTCAATCCCCCAGTTCTCCAGTCGCGCGCGCACCGTCGGATCACTGAACCGTGAAACACCCCAGATGCGCCGCGGCACGCCCGCGCGATCGGCGGCGCGCCGCGCCATACGCGCCATCGTTGGACCCATTTTTCCGCCCACTCCCAAGAAGACGATATCGCCTTCCAGGGACTTGAAAAGATCGACGACTTCGTCCCACGGCGTACTTAGAATGTCCTCAAGTTCGGAGACCGTTTCCGGCGGGGCGGGAATCGGGGCGGATGAGCTGGACATCATGGAGTCTCCTCGGTTCCGCGGGCGTCGGATCGGGTCGGGTACTTCGGCGTTTTGCAACTGGCCTCGGCGGCGCGTTATCTGCTCTATCGACGGACGCGGACGTCCACCGTACGCACTGATTCTTGCCTCATCGGGTCTTGGCGGTCCCGTTATTTGCCGGCCTTGGCGATGGCGCGCTGGACGGCCTGGCCCATATCGGCTGGGCTCTCCGCGATCTCGATGCCGGCATCCGACAGCGCGGCGATTTTTTCATCGGCCGTGCCTTTCCCACCGGAGATGATGGCGCCGGCGTGGCCCATTCGTTTTCCGGGGGGGGCGGTGCGGCCCGCGATGAACGCAGCCACTGGCTTCGTGACATGTTGCTCCACATACGCTGCCGCTTCCTCTTCCGCGGAGCCTCCGATTTCGCCGATCATCAAGATTGCTTCGGTCCCTGGATCCGCTTGATACCGTTCCAGCAGATCGATGAACGACGTGCCTACGATCGGGTCGCCCCCGAGCCCGACACAGGTGGATTGGCCAAGTTCGAGGCTGGTCAGCTGCCAGACCGCCTCGTACGTCAGCGTTCCGCTGCGGCTCATGACGCCAACGGACCCTGGTTGATGGATGTAGCCGGGCATGATCCCGATCTTGCATTGACCGGGTGTGATGATTCCCGGACAGTTGGGGCCGATCAGCCGTGCCGTGCCACGCCGCACGCGATCGTAGACCAGGACCATATCGAGTGTTGGGACGCCTTCGGTAATGGCAACGATCGTTTCGATGCCCGCATCGAGTGCTTCCAGGATGGCATCGGCGGTGAATGGGGCCGGCACGAAGATCATCGTCGCGTTCGCGCCGGTCCGTGCCACTGCCTGCTCGACCGTGTCAAACACGGGCAATCCTTCGACGGTCTGTCCCGCCTTGCCGGGCGTCACGCCACCGACCATGTTTGTGCCGTATTCGAGGCAGCCCTTGGTGTGAAATCGGCCGGCCGATCCAGTAATCCCTTGGCAAATCACACGTGTGTCTTGATTGACCAGGATACTCATGAAACCAGGTTCCCTTGTCTTGTTGACCTTTACGATGCCGCCGCGGCGACGACTTTCCGAGCGGCGTCCGTCAGACTCTCGGCGGCGATGATGTTCAGACCACTTTCTGACAGGATCGCACGCCCCTGTTCAACTTCCGTCCCCTCCAAACGGACCACCAATGGCACATTGAATCCCACTTGTTGGGAGGCTTCGAGAATCGCACGGGCGATTGTGGAGCAGCGTGCGATCCCACCAAAGATGTTGACCAGAACGGCCTGAACATTGGGATCATCCAACAGGATATGAAAGGCTTCGGTCACTTGCTCGACGTCGGCGCCGCCGCCAACATCCAAGAAGTTCGCCGGCGCGCCGCCGTGCAATTTGATCAAGTCCATGGTGCTCATCGCGAGCCCGGCGCCGTTGACCAGACAGCCGATATTGCCATCCAACTTGACGTAGCTTAACCCCGCCTTCCCCGCGCGGACTTCCGACGGTTCTTCCTCGGCCAGATCCCGGAACTGCTCCAGCGCGGCGTGCCGAAACAGCGCGTTGTCATCCAGGTTGATTTTCGCATCCAACGCGACCAACTCGCCTTGATCCGTCACGACCAGCGGGTTGATTTCCGCCAGGCTGCAATCCGAGTCGACGAAGACGCGGCAGACTGTTTTCATGAACCGGTCGGCGGATCGAACCGTGGGGCCGGTCAGTTCGAGACGTGCACACAGTTTGCGCACCTGATAGCTTTGCAGACCGGCCGCCGGGTCGAAATGGGTCTTGTGGATTAGCTCCGGCGTCTCGGCGGCGACCTTTTCGATCTCGACCCCACCTTCGCTTGATACCATGAGGACCGGCATCGCCGCCGCGCGATCCAACACGATCCCGAGGTACAGCTCGCGTGCAATCGAGCAACCTTGTTCAACCAGGACCCGATGGACGGTCCGGCCTTCCGGTCCGGTCTGGATCGTGACTAGCCGGTGGCCGAGCAAGTTGCCGGCGACCGTCGCAGCTTCTTCCGGGCTACGTACTAACTGAACCCCGTGCTGCGCCGGATTACCCAACACGGTCCCCTTGCCACGCCCGCCGGCATGAATCTGGGACTTGACCACGGCAATCGCGCCGCCCAGGTCGCGAAACGCCTGCGCAGCCTCCTTTGGACTCGCCGCGACAATACCTGGAAGAACGGCGACACCCGCATCGCGCAGAATCTGCTTCGCCTGAAACTCATGAATCTTCATCGATCGCGTCCTGAAATAAGTCACCTAGGGCAACCGAACAAGCTGCGATTGTAGAACGGTCCGTGCCGTGTGACAAGCGGTGCCATTTTTTCAAGGTGGCTCGGTTCGTCCGACCGGATCGTGAATTGGCGCGGTCCGTTCTCCCGTTGGTCGAACGTGTGCTTTCGGCAACTGTGCATGAATCTCTTCTGGCGCGTGCGTAGCATTGGTTGTCAGCTTAACTTTTTTGCGGCGGACAACCGATGGGTACCCGAAAGACGGGGACGCTTCCAGACGCGTTGGCGACGGCGTGCGGCGAGGTTGAAGGTGACACTCCCGCCGCGTGAACGCGGGGGCCTCTGAACGTGAGTAATGAACGGCCCCCTGTCCCGTCCTTGGCGAAACTAAGGAGTTTAATTCTTGGGTCTTCGCCAAGATTTGTGGGTGAACTCACCAGGAATCGAATGAGCGTGGGAGATGGTTTATTGTCTGGGGGCCGGCCCCCCAGGCCCCCCGAGGTTTGTCGCATTATGCCAAAAGCGAAGTTGTACGCTCCGCGAGAACAGCGGGAAAACACGATGCGAAATCCACTGACCCACATGGAAGGAAAGCATTGGAGCTGCCTCTACAAAAGGGGCAAGACGCCACTCTATTAGAGACTTAGGCTGCCAGATGTGCGCACCGTGCGCGCATGTTTCGAAGCGAACAACGGGAGTGCTGCGCATGCGCGGGCGTACTCCGTTGTGGGTTGCGGGCCTTGCGCGTTAGGAGTTCGTGCGCGGCAGGAGCGGCAGCGTGCGAAACAGACGCTCCACGCAGTCAAGCTGCGTGGGGGCGACGATTCTCTTTACGACGTGGCTACGGCTAAATCTGCCTCCACCGAGACAAGCTCGGTGGGAAGCAGCGCCCCGCGGGAACGCCGGCCCCCTCGCCACCGAGCTTGTCTCGGTGGAAAACCGTTTAGACGCAGCAGGAATC
>CAZSOG010000268.1:0-6772 GCA_964607555.1 uncultured Pirellulaceae bacterium
CGATATGCCAGGCACGGGCGCACAGGAGGACATCCATGCCACGATTTCATCAGCGTCGCAAGAAACTGGCCCGCGCCGTCCACGCGGAGGGCGCGGACGCCGTGCTGATCACCAATTTCACGAACGTCACCTATTTGACTGGCTTTACTGGCGACGACAGCTACCTGCTCGTGGGCCCCGATATCGAGCTGATCGTGAGCGACGGTCGTTACACGGAGCAATTGCAAGAAGAATGCCCCGGGCTGGACGTCGTGGAACGGCCGCCCGGAACCTCCATTGTGCCAACCGTCGCCAAGGCGGTTAAGAAAACCCGTCTCGCGAATCTGGCCGTTGAGAGCCAGTCGATGACGCTGGCACTGCACGGCGCGTTGGAGGCCGAGCTCCCGAAGGTCACGTTGGTCCCAAGTGAAGGATTGGTCGAGCGGATGCGCGAGATCAAGGACAAGGCGGAAATCGCGGAGATTCGGCAGGCGGTGGCGCTGGCGGAAAAGGCGTTTCAGGTGATCCGCGCGGCGTTGGTTCCCGAACAAACGGAGCGTGATATTGCGTTCGAGCTGGAGAATCAAATACGACGTTTCGGCGGGGCGGGTTGCGGTTTCCCCCCCATTGTCGCGATGGGAGCCCGGGCGGCATTACCGCACGCACACCCCGACAATCACACGGTTTCCGACAGCAAAATGCTGTTGATCGACTGGGGCGCGACGGCGCATCTGTATCGAAGCGACTTGACGAGGGTACTGGTGACCGGTAGAATCTCGCCCAAATTCCAACGCATATATAATGTCGTGTTGCAAGCACAGCAAAAGGCGATCGCCGCGATCCGGCCGGGCGCGATGGTCAACGACATCGACGCCGCGGCGCGGGGAATCATCACCCGAGCGGGATACGGGAAGCGGTTTGGGCATGGTTTGGGGCACGGCTTCGGGCTGGAGGTCCATGAGCCCCCATGGTTAACCAACGATGTGAACCGAAATCGGCCATTGCAAGCCGGCGTGGTGGTGACGGTTGAGCCCGGCATTTACCTACCTGGCCAGGGTGGCGTCCGAATCGAAGATGACATTCTCGTGACTCGAGATGGCCACGAAGTGTTAAGTCATCTGCCGAAAGAATTTGAAGATTGCGTGGTTCAGTAGCGGGACGTGCACGCGGATCCTGGCGTGACGAACGACCTGACGTTGGCCCGATATACCGCCATCGCGTGTCGGCCGTCACACGCGCCCTGCCTAGCCCATAAACAGATCGGAGACCGTGCATGTCGGAACCTGAATCGCCATCGAGTGACGTGTTTGATATCGAGCGTATTCGCCGTCTTGTCGAGCTGATGGAAGAACACGATCTGCGCGAACTCGACCTGAAACAATCCGAGCAGCAGATACGGCTCTCCCGCGGTGCCGAGGTCATCTATGGACAGCCGCGAACGGCTGCGGTAGCTCCGGCTCCCGCAGCGCCGGCGGGAGCGGCTCCAGCGCCCGCGTCCGGACTCGACGCGGCCGCGGAACCGCCGGCTGACGAAGAACACATCGTTTACATCAAAAGCCCCATGGTCGGCACGTTTTACTTACGTCCGAATCCGAATGCCGAACCCTACGTCAAGACCGGCGACACGGTCGAGCCGGAGACAACGGTCTGCATCGTCGAGGCGATGAAAGTATTCAATGAGATTCCGGCGGAGGTCCGCGGCAAGATCGTGGCCATTCTGGTGGATGATGAAGAACCCGTCGACCACGGCCGGCCACTATTCAAAATCGATACGCGGCAGGGGTAGACGTCTTTTTTTTGTGTGGGACACGTCGTTCGTACCCACAGCGCGTCCCGCCGGCACGGCACGTCGGTGCGTGAATCAGAGTTTTGTTCCTTTAACTGAATGGACGCGCGTCCGTTACGCCTTATGTACAAGCGAATCCTGATAGCGAACCGCGGTGAGATCGCCTTGCGCATCATGCGTGCGTGCCGCGAATTGGATATACAGACCGTAGCGATTTTCAGTGAAGCGGATCGCGGCAGTGCCTACCTGGACCTGGCCGATGAAGCGTATTGTGTCGGGCCGGCGCGCGCCGCGCAAAGCTACTTGAAAGTTGACCAGGTGATTAGCGCCGCCGAAGTCGGCAACGTCGAAGCGATTCACCCGGGGTTCGGCTTTCTGGCCGAGAATGCACACTTCAACGAAGTCTGTCGAAGTTGCAAGATCGACTTCATTGGCCCGTCGCCCGAGGCCATGAATATGTTGGGGGATAAGAACCAGGCACGCCAGCTGGCACGGGACGCCAAAGTGCCGGTCGTACCCGGCAGCGATGGCCTGGTCGCCGATGAGGCCGAGGCAATGCGCGTGGCCCATGACATCGGGTTCCCCGTCCTGGTCAAGGCGACTGCCGGCGGTGGCGGCAAGGGGATGCGCGTCGCATCCAACGACCTTTCGCTGAAGACCGCGCTGGGCCAAGCACGCGTCGAAGCGAAGGCCGCGTTCGGCAACGACGGCGTCTACCTGGAAAAATACGTCGAGCGACCGCGACACGTCGAAGTGCAGATCCTGGCCGACCACCATGGCACCGTCGTCCATCTGTGGGAACGCGATTGCTCGACCCAACGACGCCATCAAAAGCTGATCGAGGAAAGCCCGGCCCCCAACCTGCCGGATAAGACGCGCCTGGAAATCTGCGATGCGGCGGTCCGCCTGATCAAACGAGCCAATTACACCAACGCCGGCACCGTCGAGTTCATCGTGGATCAGAAAAACAAGTACTATTTCATCGAGGTCAACGCGCGGATCCAAGTCGAACACCCGGTCTCTGAATTGGTCACGGGCATCGATCTGATCAAGGCCCAACTGGCGATCGCGTCCGGCGATCCGCTGCCGGTCAAACAGAAGTCCATCAAGACGGACGGTGTCGCCATCGAATGCCGCATCAACGCGGAAGACCCCGAACGGGGCTTCCAACCATGCCCCGGTCGGATCGACCGGCTGATCGCGCCGGGCGGATTCGGCGTCCGCTGGGACTCGCACGTCCACCAGGGCTACCGAGTGCCGCCCTATTATGACTCGATGATCGGTAAACTCATCGTGCACCAACCAACGCGTTCCGAGGCGATCGCCTGCATGCAGCGCGCGTTGAGTGAACTCCGCAT
Organism: uncultured Pirellulaceae bacterium; assembly: GCA_964607555.1. GTDB lineage: Bacteria > Planctomycetota > Planctomycetia > Pirellulales > Pirellulaceae > JAJSAJ01. Next base: position 3,124 of record CAZSOG010000268.1, read on the forward strand.
CGAGGGCATCGCGACCACCGTGCCGTTTCACCAGAAGGTGCTGGCCCATTCCGATTTCGTCGAAGGGTGGGTCGACACCAGCTTCGTCGAACGGACCTGGTTCGATAAACCGCGTCAGGCATGACGGTGTGCGATGGACGTCCACGTCCGTCGAAGAAGCGGCTCAACACCGTGCGGTGGCCGTTCGATCCCGGCCCGCGATGCCCGTACGCGCGCCCGACGCCGTTCATCGCACACGCCGCATGTAGCGCAGAAAATCCTGTTCCAATTTATCGAGATCGTCGCCAAAAAAACGCTTGAAACGCGTCACGCGCTGCGTGGCGTCCTCTTCGGAAAGTGGTGCCAGCTTGGCCAAGTCCTGAAGGTATGCAATGTACTGCTGACGCCGGGCACGCAACAAGTAATACGTCAGTGCCCAGGCGTTCGCGTATACCACGGGCGCTTTCCGCGGGTCGCGAAACTGGCTGTCATCCTGCAATAAAGTCATCAGCGCATCGGCTGGACGAGAAGCCAACGACTTGCGAAAACCGTCCAGGTGAATTCGATTGACCGCACCGATATTCCGCCAGCCTTTCGAGCTGCGCAGGTCGGGCGTCTCGAAGAAGACCGCGATCCCCTCGCTGACCCAAAACGGATTGGCGGCGAATCGAGTCTGCAAGCCGCTGTTGTAGGCCAGTTGGTGTGTCGCCTCGTGAACGATCGTCGCGACCGTTCGTTCGGCCGCGGGCTGTGAGAGAATCTGATTGATATGGGCGGTCGAGCGAGCGCCACTCCGTTGCCTGCGCAGGCTATCAACGCCGGTCAAATCATACATCGTGACCCGATTGGTTTGCATATTGTAGTAACCAATCATCGCGGTCGCGGCTTGGCCAAGCTCCTTGCGGGAATAGCGCGCGTACGATGCCTGGTTGTCGAACACCAAGGCAATCAGCGGGAACTCGCACGGCACGAGTGTCATGCCACGGTTCTTCCAATACCCGTGGAATCCGCGATACAGACGCTCGTACAGCCCCCCACACCATTCGGCATAGACCTCGGATGTGTTGTAGCAAATCACATAATGCGCCGTCTGATGGATACGGAATCCAGCGGGCATCTCCTGCAAGAGCTGGTCCGCGACTTCGTCGGCCGTGAGCGGCACAAAGGGAGTATTATCCGAGTCGCGACGCACTAATTCGGTCGGCTGCACGAACCATTCAGCACCGTCCCGCCCCTGTGCCAATAGCCCACCGTCACGTGCCTCGATGAGAATACGACCGGTGACATGACGCTGATGGTCACCCGCCTTGATGACCAGGTGCTCCGTCGCCACCGCCGACCGCGACAGCACGCCACAGACGAACAGGGCCGAACAGCACCCCAAAAACGTGGTGGTGATCCGCACGTACGTTGTCCTCTCCACTACATGATCATGGGATCGCGAATGCGCCCGCTTATCACTCATTATTGCAGAAAACCGCCGACCTTGCAGGGCAGTTCATCAAACGTCCCGTAACTGTTTCACCCACCGGCCACCCACCAGTAGAATGATCGCGCCAACACCGACGATCACACCGATATTGAGCAGGCAGAGTGCCGCGACCTGATCGTCCACTCCTGCATGCAGCAGATTGAATACGCGAATCGGGAGCGTCGTGACGCCGGGCGGCACGACCAGGATACTCGTCGCCAAATCACCACTCGCGATGGCCACGCAGACGAGCCACGCGACGCCCAAAGCCGCCTTGTTTCGCGCCACGCCAAGTAACCAGAATCGGCCGACGGCGTTGATCCCGTCCAGCGCGGCGATATCCTCGCGACTTCGCGGTACGGCCAACGCGGCGAACCAACATACCAAGACCGCCACCGGTAAACCGCGGCAAACCAGCGCCAACAACGGCGCCGCCACCGTTTGGTCGTATAACCAGATGCTCGCTGCCGAAGTCCCACGCGTGAACAGCCAGATCACGCCCGTGCCGATCAGCGGTCCGGGAGTCGCAAGCCCGCAGGCAACCAGCAAAATCACCGGTAGCGCGCGTAACTCACCGCGGCGTGCCCACCAACCAAGCGGCGCGGCGATGAACACGCCGAGTGTCGCCACGCCACCGGCCAGCAACGCCGTCCAACCAAACTCGCGGTGGAATCTCCAGATCGCCGAGCGCTCGTAATGGCCCGGCAACGGAACCGTTAACTCGATGAATCGTTCAATCGACCAGTGGCGCACATACGTGCCGCCGGTCCGGCTCACGACCAGTCCCGCCTGATAGACGAGATTGCTCAACGGCACCCCAATGGCCACGACCAGCACGAGCGCGACAAGCAGGCACCACGCCCACCGCCAACGCCCCAATTCGAAATCGCGCGGCACGTTCGCGACACGGTCCAGTGGCCGGACCGACAGAGACCGCAGCGCAAGTCCGAGCAGCGCGGCCAGACAGCCCGTGGCAAGCACCGACGACCACAGACCGGGAATGCTCGAAGTCGTGTCGTAGAGGGCGAACCCCGTATACAATTCCTCGACCAACGTGCGGATTTGATACAGGTCCGTGACCGTCATGTCACTCGACGTCATCACCGCGACCCACAGTGTCGCAATCGCGATCCCACTCCACGATCGCCGCAGCGTCACGCGCCACACGACCCACCACGCGCCCCCCTGCAGACGCGCGTCGTCCTCCAGCTCGGGCTCAACGCGAGTGAGCGTCGCGCCAACAATCAGTAAAACCCAAGGAACCGCCTGGATCACCTGAATCCAGATGGCCGCGAACCAACCGTGCATCCAAGGCGCGTCAAACGTCGCGCCCGCCATCGAATACCACCCCAAACGGCCGAATCCAGCGTCCCAGGCCGCCGCCTGAAGATAGAGCGGCACAAACAGAAATGCCAGCCAGACGACCAGGATCGCACGGCGCATCGGCAAGTTGGTACGGAACGTCAGCAGTCCCAACCCGGTTCCCAATGGGATACTGAAAACACAAACGCCGACCACGAGCAGCAGCGAATTGACGGCCAACCCAACCGTGCGCTGGTCCGCACGCCATATCAACAATCCGGCGCAAACCGACAAAACGAAGACACCGAACCAGGAGTTCCGCATGGCGTAACCGTTCACGGGCAACCGAACTTCACGGCGCCGGGCGTGGGGTTCCCGGCCCCGCACCTGGCCGACCGTTTGGCAAGAGTATCCGAGGCTTTCATATTCTGTAATCGTTCACGGCCTCTTGGATCTTAATGCGGCAGGCCCGTATTAGAAACCTCATGGGCCGGGATTTGATGATCTTGAGTCTAGTTTTTGGGTCAGACTACGCATAGGTCGTGGGGCGATGCAAACGGGCATGCGATTGGGGTTGCGCGCGGTCGGTTTGGAAAACCGACCTACGTGTGCCGCCCACCTGGATATCGGGCGGCGCCGCCGATCGCTCTTTGGGCGGCACCGGTAGAGCGGCTCTCCGAGCCGTGACCGCCCCGAGATCCGTCAGTTGGTTGGAGGGAAACCTTGTTAGATTCTTAGGCTGTAGGATGCGCGCGCCGTGCGCGCATGTTTCGAAGCGAACAACGGGAGCGCTGCGCATGCGAGGGTGTGCTCCCTCGTGGGTTGCTGGCCTCGCGCGTCACGAGCTCGTGCGCGGCGGGAGCGGCAGCGCGCGAAACAGACGCTCCACGCAGTCAA
>CAZSOG010000269.1:0-6765 GCA_964607555.1 uncultured Pirellulaceae bacterium
TCCGCCGCTTCCGTTGTTCGCTTGGAAACATGCGCGCACGGTGCGCGCATGTTACCAACTAAGAATCTAACGCGTTATCAATGTTTGGTTGTCGGGGTTCCCGCACTGCGTGGCCCCGTTGACAATCCCGCAACCGGCGCACGTTGGGACCCCTGAATCGGCGCGGTCTGGTGCGCGCACACCGCAGGTGCGTGCCCGTTTCACCACGGTCTATTCCGGCTGCATTTTCTTCAAGAGACCCGCGACTGCCGACTTGTGCACGATGAAGTTCATCATCTTCAGCTTGACATAGTCCTCGTGGTAGAAGTAGTAGCCCTTGTTCGGCCCGGCGCGGGAGCCGCTACCCGAATCCTTGATTAGAAACCACGTGCCGTCCTTTCGGTCCTGATACCCAACAATGTGGATCCCATGATCGTCCGTGGTCGACCGGTTGCTGAACCGAAACTGTCGCGCGCTGTCGTCGATATATGCCGACGGTATATCATAGGTTGGGACCATGGCGACGTCCTGGGGCGCAAAGTATCCAGACTCACTCGTATCGCCACCAATAAACAGCGTGTACCCGCTCTTCACCGCCTGCTTGATCGCGGTCATGAAATCGGCCAGGGGCACATTGTCGTACCGCCGGCTGTGCCACCAGTTGTCCGGGCATTTGTATTCGGCCTTCTTCCAGTAAGGCGAGGCCATAAGTGACAGGATATCGACATAGTCGTCCGGATTGAGTTGCACTTCTTCCGCCAGGAACCGCTTGGGCGTCATCTCCTTGCCCTGGTAAGTGAATTTCACCGGCGGCCGGCCAAGATGGTAGTCGAGAATCGATTGGATCGTTGCCAGCACGCCCGGCTCATTCCATGCCTGCTCCTGCTTGACACTCCGCAAGTACGTATTCATCTCGTTGAACAACTTGGTGTGCGCATGAAATGTCTGGCCCGGTTTCATACCGGTGTAGGCGGCGGCCGGAACACAGCCGTATTTCTTCCAGATCCTCAGCACGGCGTTCCCTTGCGAGCCTTGCGCGAAATACGAATCACCATGCCGGCGCACGAAACGGCGTGCCTTCTCCACGTATTCCCAGTAGACCGTGTAGAGTTCTGAAATCTTGATCTGTTTTTTGTGCAAACGGTAGCAGTCCGATTCAAGCATCGAGGTCGTGGAGAAGCACCAGCACATCCCGGAATTACCTTGGGAAATTGGGGCGTTATGCCAATACTTGGTGAACTGATCCACCGACGTCGGCAGATCGCGACCAGTGAAATCCATCTTGAAGCTGAGTTTCGGCGCATGTTTCTTCGCTTCGAACTTCGCGATCCCCTCGTTGATCTTCTTCAGGAACGGGTTCTTGTATTCAATAAACTTGCCCTTGTCATGGACTTGTGCGAGAACCACCGAAGCGTTTGCGGCCAAAAGCACGATCGATGTCAAGACGGAGAATGTTTTTTTCATGCGGAAGACCTTGTGTGAATCAAAGGAAGTTCGCCAGGAAGAACACGGATCGCCGTGGAGTGGCGTTAGCAGACGAAATTATCATCGTAGCCGTTCTCGGAACGTTCGCCTCACCAGGGAACCGGACAGAGTAATAGCAGACAAGGAACGTCAACGTTGGCGTACAACGCCGTGAATGGTTTCAAGATACGTTGAGACAACCGGACTTTCAACCGGAGAGTCTGGCGGAATGTGCCTTTGATGTGATGTCGTATTAGTAGAAACAATGAGTACCAACCACCGGCTGATCGGCGCGGTGACTCTGCACAGGGCCGTGAACGGCTACGAAAACAAAAGTTCGACCACGCCACGATTCAAGAAGATGGGCACAGTACCATCGACGCACATTCTTTCATCCTATCGTAACAGAACATTACGCGCTGTGCGAAATCATGCTATCCGATTCGTCGACCGCGAGACGCTCGGCGAACGAATACTTCGAAGCCGTTCACCACAATCTCTATCAAGGAACACTAATCTTCACTGATCAACACTAATGATACGGCTCTTGAGCGCCTGCAAGACTCAACATAAATCCGGCAGGTCGTGGAAAGGCGATGGCATTTCAGGATATGGTTTTCCGATATTAGCGAGGATTAGCGTCGGTCAGTGTTCCTTTTCTTCTGGTCCGTGAACCGTTACACTGTCTCGAAGTGAACCTCGGGAGCGCGACCGAAGGAGGGCGTACTCGCTTGTGGGTTGCGGACCTACCGCAAAGCGACGTTCGGCAAGCACCGTGGCGCCGATTCGGTCATGGACGACCTGCGATTCGCGGCGAAGTTCCGTGCCAATCTACTGTGGGATACCGCGCCGCTGCCGGACGGTTCAATCGACAAACAAGATGCCCGGACACTGCGTGAAATTGGCCGGCGGATCCGCGCAAATGGCTGGCCGAAAGCGGCGTAATCCACGGCCAACGTATCCGAAGGTCTCACGCCAAGGGATCGGCTGGTAAACCCGGGGTTATAGGCAGATGGTCCTGTACTACGGAAAACACATTGAAGCCGCCCAGGTCGGCGGTCGCGTCGCCCGCGTAGTGTGCGACAGATGCGGCTGCGAATACTTCTACGAATTGACTCGTATCGGTACCGGCAGTGAAACGGCACCGTACGGGATTGGTACGGCCGGAGCGACTCGCCGGGCCAAGAAACAGTCACGGCGCGATCTCCAGCGCCGGCTTGCTCGCGAGGCGGAGCTTGTTCCATGCCCGAAATGCCATTGGATCAATGAGCACTTGGTGTGGGGTTATCGCTTGGGCAGATATCGGCACATGGCGGTTGTCGCTTGCGCGGTTGGCGTGTGTGGAACGGTCGGTCTTTGGGTAACTCTTCACCGGCATTTGCCCGATCGATGAAAATCTCCTATATTCTTGCCATGTCCTGTTCTTGCCGGATCTTCTCCGCGATTCCCTGGTCGTACGGAGGCGCGTGAAGCGGGGGGCCGAGAATGTAAAGGTCGAGCTCCATGCATGCCATTTCACTCAACCACGGGAGCAACACAATGTTTCACTCCGCGCGTCTGTCGATAATCGGGTTCGGGCTCGCCATCTTGAGTGCCCTGGTCGCCAGCGGCCGGGCCGCACCGCCAACGACGCCGTGGCCGAATCTCGAGCAAGTGATCGTCGTCTTCAAGACGCACTTCGATATCGGCTATACGGCCATGCCGCACGAGGTGATCGAGCGGTACCGGACATTGATGATCGACAACGCTTTGAAAGTGGTCCAGGAAAGCAACCGCCTGCCGGCGGAGCATCAGTTTAAATGGACCGTCCCCGGTTGGCCGATGTCGAAGATCATGGCGCCGTGGCCGGGCCAGACGAACCAGCGCAAACAGAAACTCAACGCGGCGTTCACACAAGGACGTCTGGTGCTGCACGCGTTGCCGTTTACGACGCACACGGAGACGCTGGAACTGGAGGATCTGGTGCGTGGACTGGGGTTCTCTTCAGGTTTGTGCCGCCAGGCCGGACTGCCAATCCCGCGTGCCGCGAAGATGACGGATGTTCCGTGCCACAGCTGGGTGTTGCCGACACTGTTGAAACACGCCGGTGTCGACTTCTTGCACTTGGGCTGCAACGCCGCCAGTCGCTCGCCCCAAGTACCGTTGCTGTTCTGGTGGGAAGGTCCCGACCACTCGCGCCTGCTGACCATGTACAGCGCCGCCGGCTACGGGACCGGTGTCGTCCCGCCCAACGACTGGCCCCACAAGACGTGGTTGGCCATGGTGATGACGGGTGACAATCATGGGCCACCAACAGCCGGCGAAGTGCAGCAACTGCTTGAGCAGGCGAGTCGCGCGCTCCCGCCGCATGTGCGTGTGCGATTCGGGCGCCTCGAAGACTTTGCCGACGCCTTGCTGGCCGAAGAACCCGAGCTGCCGGTCGTGCGCGGTGACATGCCCGACTCCTGGATCCACGGCCCCATGTCCGATCCAACCGGCTGGAAACTGGCCCGAGCCACGCGTCCACGAATCACCGCCACACAGATTCTGAACACGCAACTTAAGTTGTGGGGGCGCCAGAACCAGAACGCCACACAAGCGATTGCCGACGCATATGAGCAGTCGTTACTGTACGGCGAACATACATGGGGCGGGTCGCTCGGCTGGATCGGCGGCACGATCCGCTACGGGCAGGCGTGGAAAGATGCACGGGCGCAACACCGTTTCGACCGGCTCGAAGCATCCTGGCGAGAACATACTCAGTACATCCACAACGCACGCGACCTCGTCGCACCAATACTCGACCACGACCTCAAGACGCTCGCCCGTTGTGTCCACGTCGATGGGCACCGGATCGTGGTGTTCAACCCGCTGCCGTGGACGCGTGATGGGCTCGTGACACTGCCGGACGACGCGCCGTCAATCGCCGCATGGAAACCGGTTGATGCGGACGCTGAGGAAGCCGTCAGTACGGTCCATCAGCGTGGCGAGACGCGCGAGTTCCTTGCCCGTTCCGTGCCACCGACCGGCTATCGCACCTATGTACCGGTCGATCGCGTGGCGAGCCATACGGGAGCGACCATATCTCATACGGTCGAGGCAGCGGACCATTCTCAAAGAACCACGCTCGAGAGTCCTTTCTTCCGCCTTACGCTGGATGCCGAAAGGGGAGTCGCAACGTCGCTGATTAACAAGCGGTCTGGTCGCGAGCTGATCGACCGGCACTCGCCATACGGTTTGGGGCAATACCTGTACGAGCGATTCTCGCATGACCAGGTCGCGGCATACGTCAAGGCCTACGTGAAGATCAGCTCGCATTGGGCGTTGACGGAGCTTGGCAAACCCGACCTGCCCCCATCGTCGCAAGTGCCATACGCGGCGGAATCGCCTCGGTCCTTCCAACTGCAGGTGGTGGACGACAACCAATCGATCACGGCCATCATGCAGGCACCGGCCGGCTCTGGAATACCTCAGCCGGTTACCACCACAATCAGTTTGCGCAAGGATCGACCCTGTGTTGACCTGGCGATCACGCTCCACGATAAGCCGCTCGAACCGTGGCCAGAGGGTGGCTGGATGTGCCTGCCCTTGAAAGTCGACGCGCCGGCGTTTCATCTGGGGCGTCTGGGCAGCATCGTCGACCCGGCGCGGGATATCGTGCCGGGTTCCAACCAGTTCTACTTCTGTCTGAACAGCGGCCTGGCAGTCGTGGACCCTTCGGGTCGAGGAGTTGGCATGTGCCCACTCGATTCCCCGTGTGTCAGTCTCGGGGCTCCCGGTCTGTGGCGATACGCGATCAGCCGACCGCAACCGAAGCATGCAAGTGTGTTCGTGAACCTGTTCAACAATCAGTGGTCCACGAACTTCCGCTTCTGGAACGGCGGAACATGGACATCGCGAGTGCGTCTGTGGTCGGTGTCACACTACCAGCCGGAGAAGGACCTGATCACACCGGCACAAGAGGCCCGTCAGCCGTTGCTGGCCGCCTGGCACGACGGGCACGGCGGGGACATGCGCGTGGCGAGTCCTGGGATTCGCGTATCGCGCAAGGGCGCGCTGGTCACGCACTTCGGCCCGAATCCGGACGGGCCGGGCATCCTGCTGCGTCTCTGGGAACAGGCCGGGAATCGTGGCCCGTGCACGATCACATTCCCCAGCGAATTCGCGGTCGGGACGGCCCAGCCGGTCGACTTGCGCGGACAGTCACACGGAGTGTCCCGAGCCATGCAGCAGCACCAGCTCACAATCGACATGCAGCCATTCGTGCCGGCCAGTTTCCGATTGACGCGTGACTGAGCGGGCGCACATCTTGGTGTCATCACGCGTCCTCACGCGGCGTCGATCCATTCGCGCAGCCAGAGTATGTCCTCATGCAATTCGGCCAATGAATGGTGCAGGCCGGAGAACTCGCGGCGGAAGTGTCGGATCGCGACAATCAGGACAATACTGCCCGGCCCGATCACGGCGGCGGCTAGAATCAGCGACCAGACGGTGATACCGAGCGACGTGGTCCGCGCCAGTTGCTGGGCCGCCGCCACGAGCAGAACGGGAATGCCGGTCAGCACCAGGACCAGGCCGATGCCTCCGACAACAACGAGACGCCGAATGGAACGGACATCGTGCCTGACTTCCACTTCAAGAAGTTCGCGTCGAACCTGCAGACCTTCGACGGCGTCGCGCGCCAGTTCGCGTGCTTCCTGAGGCCATAGCACTCGCTCCCGGGTCGGGTGATCAGTCATGCGTCGGCTCCTCCGCGGCGGGCGCTGGGGCATGACGGTTGTCTTTTAACATCGAGCGCACCTTGCGATAGAGTCGTTGTAGCCAAATCGCGGCTTCCCGAACAAGCCGTTCGATATCATCCAGCGATCCGTCTCCGCGCGCGCAGCCGGTCCTCTTTCGAGCCAGCAGGTGACGCGTCACGCGAATCGCGGCATCCCATCCGGTCGGCGTCTTGCCCAGGATCGAGTGGACCGCTCCGATCCATGTCGGTCGCCGGAACATTTCGTTCAAGTGACGGTCTGTGCGCCGCCGCAGGCGGCCGATTCGCGCCCGCAACTGAAGGCACTCGGTTTGAAATGAGTCGGGCATGACGGCGCTCGGTTGGGGGTGGAGATTCTACCAATGGATCGTACCTCACTGCCGGCCGATGTGCGGAACGGACCAGCCACCTTGCCACACGTTGCAACGCGGCTGACAGCGTTCCTATCGATACATGCGTCATGATCCGCGCCATCCGGAAGTTTGTTGTTGGGCGACGGTCAGGAATCGCAGACACCCGACAATTGCCCATTTAATCTGCAGGTTGCATCTGGCACTTTGTCAAATTCCAGGGTGTCTGCGAAT
>CAZSOG010000270.1:0-6737 GCA_964607555.1 uncultured Pirellulaceae bacterium
CAATATTAGCGAGGATTAGCGCCGATTAGTGTTCTTTTTCTTCTGGTCCGTGAACCGTTACGAAATTAGAAATGAGGTAACTGTTTAGCCGAACGCGGAGCAATCAAACGCAGAGTACGCCGAGGGGGGACTCGGAGTACGCTGAGAATACCTGAGAATAGCAGAAACACACGACCGTGTTTTTTCGGACCGGCGGCAATGTAACGCGCACTTACTTGTTCCCCATCTTCGCGGCTATCCGCGTCCTCTGCGTTGCTCTCCTACCGCACTTGGCTAAACTGTTACCGCATCTTGATTTCAGGATCCAGAACTCATCGGTTTTGCGCGCGCACGATCGGTCCGGTCGCGCGGTCCGGCGCGACCCGAGGTCGCGGCACGGCGACCCCGCGTGGTATTTCGGCCAGACGTTGGATATCGACCGGATTGGCCGTCGATTGGCCGACCAGGCTCTGGAGCAACTGTTGCGATGGGCTTTCGAGGACAACCACGCGGCTCGTTACGGCTGGATTCGAACGTGACCGCACGATGCAGATGACTTCCAGGTCATCGCGGCCACCAACACCGCTGCGCGCCATGGCTGGAATGATGGGTGGATTAGTCGAGCTGGAAACGGCCGATCGACTCGTGGTGGGGACGGTCGCCGCGAGCGATCCCACCAGGCCCACGGGCGTCGTCCGCGGCTGCTCGTACACGTATTCCAAGTGGAGCTCTTTCAGTTTCATTTGGACGGTAGGCAAGGACGCGTAGATTCCGCGATCTTCTTTAAGGTCGGCGGCGTTGCAGATCCCGATCAGCATACCGTTCGCGTTAAACAGGCCTCCCCCACTTCGCCCTTCTTCGGGATGTCCGCGGACTTCCAGGTTGGGCGGCCCCAGATACCGATCGATCGACGAGATCGTGGTCATCGTGACCGTCGGCCGGTTGCCGTGATCACACCCGATATGAAAGACAGGTTCGTCCAGTTGCGGGTGAAACGTCGGCGGCGCGACGCGGATCGGTAGCACCTGAACGCCCGGTCGAATACTCACCAGTCCGATGTCACGTTGATCGGCCTCGTACGTGATCAGCTGTCCGGGCACGGGGCCCCGTGCGCCAGGTGCGAACAGGTCGACCATGATCTGGCCGTGTCCCTGGGACTCACGAAACAGGTGCCCACAGGTCAGCACGAGCGCTTCATCTCCGTGCATGTCGATGATCGTGCCCGTCCCGAACGAATCCCCGTTCGGGTCACTCACTTTCAAGCGGACGGTGGCCGCCAGTGCACGTTGTTGTGCGGTTTGCATGGAATTGGCCGACACGGGCGTGGATGGCGGCGCGGAGACGGTGGTGGCCGGCAGCGTTTCATTTCGAGCTGCCGCGCCGCGCGAGAATTCAGTTGCAGCGCCCGCCGCCATCGGCATCCGCGGTGGCGGAATCGGCCGAATCGGTGGCAACGACTGCAACGAACGCGGGCCCGGCGTTTGCCCGCTCGCCGTCCGGGGGGCCGGCACCGAGGGCCGGACGCCCGCCTGGCGGCACATCTGGACCAGACGGTCAAAACTGGCGGGACCGACGATTCGGTTCACTTCGCGGCCATTGACCAAGAACACAAAGCACGGGATGGACCGAACGGAGAAACGTTGCGCGACGTCCGGTTGGCGATCCAGGTCGACGCGCTGGACCGGATAGCCCGCTTCCTGGAGACGCTGGACGGTCGGTTGCATCATTCGGCAGGGCCCGCACCAATCGGCGGAAAAATCCAGTAGTACGGTCTCACCCGGGCTTGCGAGTGCCACGGCGAACAGAAACGCTTGAAGCGACACCATCGGTTCCCTCCTTGGATTCGTGGTGAATGCGGCCCAATCGCACGACGACGTCAGACGCACGGCGCGGGGCCATTTTTCGTGTTTCCAGCGTCCGCATTCCTTGCCGTCGCTGGAGCGTTCTTGCAACCATCTGGGGTGGCAGCTGCAACACTTTGCCCGGGTTTGGTAATTCTTACAAGACCAATTTCCCGACCGTACCCCACACGCACCCCCGAAGGGATTCCGCGTTCTGGCTGTAAGTCATTACAGTAAAGTACTTTAAGCCTCGGATAATGACCCTATCGAGCAGCTTGGCTTTTCGCTCACGCCACACCCTACTGCAGCGCGCGTGCCAATCGGCGCCGTCGCCTGGGATCCGGGTAACGATCTCAAGCGACCGGCCCGAACATTTTCGGGTCTGGCCATGTCCTTTGGATATCTGGCACCACTTCTGGGACAATACGAACAGGAAGACTGGGCCAAGGGCTCGGGGACCGTTGGGGGACGGCGCGGCCCTGGCGCCACATCGTTCTCTGGGCTACAATGTTCCACGGCGCTCCGCTGGTTGGGCAAGCCGGCCGCCGCTCGGCGAACACGGGGCTTGACTGACACGTGCGAGCACATCCCAGAAATCAGCGACAAGACGGAGAAACGATGACGCACCGAAGGATCTTGGTCACGGCGGCATTACCCTATGCGAATGGTCCGATTCATATCGGCCATTTGGTCGAGTACATTCAGACGGACATCTGGGTCCGTTTCCAGAAGTTGCGCGGCCACAGGTGTATTTATGTTTGCGCCGACGACACTCATGGCACGGCGATCATGATCCGCGCGCGCCAGGAGGGCCGATCGGAAGAAGAGCTGATCGCTGAGATGCAGCAGGCACATTTGCGCGACTTCGAGGCGTTTGATATTGAGTTCGACAATTATGGCAGCACGCACAGCGTCGAAAACCGCCGCTTTTGCGAGGAGATTTGGGCCGCGCTGCGGCGCAAGGACCTGATTGTCGAGCGTGATGTATCGCAGCTTTACGACCCGGAAGCAGGGACGTTCCTGGCGGACCGATTCGTCAAGGGAAAGTGCCCGAAATGCCAAGCGCCGGATCAGTACGGCGACAACTGCGACAAGTGTGGCTGCACCTACAGCGCCGCCGACTTGATCGACCCCGTCAGCACGTTGTCGGGAGCCAAGCCGGAGCTGCGGTCCCAACGTCACTTGTTCGTCCAACTGGAAAAACTGCATGGTTTTCTCGATCAGTGGACACGCGAGGGGGACCATTTGCAGGCAGAGGTAACGAACTACTTGCACGGCCATTTCCTGCACGAGCCGCTGCGTGATTGGGATATCTCGCGCCCCGCGCCCTACTTTGGGTTCGAGATATCGGACAGTCCGGGCAATTATTGGTACGTCTGGTTCGATGCACCGATTGGATACATGGCGTCGACCAAGGACTGGTGTGCCCGGCATGCGGAGCCCTTTGACCTTTGGTGGCGCGACGCGGACACGGAAATCCACCATTTCATTGGCAAGGACATTACCTATTTCCATACGCTCTTCTGGCCGGGCATGTTGAAGTCGGCCGACTTTTCGCTCCCCACCAAGGTCCACATTCACGGTTTTCTGACCGTGGGTGGCGAGAAGATGTCGAAGACCAAAGGGACATTCGTCATGGCGGAGACGTATCGCCGCCACTTGAACCCCGCCTATCTGCGATACTATTACGCGGCCAAACTCGGCCCCCGCCTGGACGATTTGGATTTGAATTTCGACGAGTTCATTGACAAGGTCAACGCGAATCTGGTCGGCAAGGTTGTCAATCTCGCCAGCCGCTGCGCGCGATTCGTTGAATCGACCGGGCTCGCCGATTGCTATCCCGACGATGGCGGCCTCTTTCAGCAGGCGGCCACGGCGGGTGACGCGATCGCGGAGGCGTACGAGCAGTGTGACTATAACAAAGCCATGCGTCTGATCATGGGACTGGCGGACCGGGCTAATCCCTATGTGGAATCAGCCGCACCGTGGAAGCTGGCAAAGGATCCACAACAGGCCGAGCGTCTTCGCGACGTCTGTACCGTCGCGCTGAATCTGTTCCGCCAAATCGTGGTTTATCTGAGTCCGGTGTTGCCCGAACTCGGGAACCAAACAAGTCGCTTGTTGAACTGCCGAATTCGGCATTGGGATGATGCACACGTTCCGCTGGTCGGGACTCCGGTCGCCAAGTTCGAACATATGCTGAAACGTGTTACCAAGAAAGAAGTCCAGAAGATGATCGATGAAAGCAAGGAAACCGCGATTCCCGAACCCGGCACGGATTTGACCGCCACCGCGGACAGCGATCAGCCGTTGAAAGACGAGCCGCTTGCCGACGAGTGCACGTTTGATGAATTCGTGAAGGTGGATCTGCGGATCGCGCGGATCGTTGCCGCCGAGGACGTTGCCGAAGCGCGCAAGTTGCTGAAACTCACGCTGAGCCTCGGTGGCGCGCAGCAGCGCACCGTGTTCGCCGGGATCAAGCAAGCGTATGATCCGGAAAAACTGGTCGGCCGCCTGGTGGTCATGGCCGCCAATCTGGCGCCCCGGAAGATGAAGTTTGGCACGAGCGAGGGCATGATCCTCGCGTCGGGCAAGGGCGGCAGCGAGGTTTTCTTGCTGTCACCTGACGAAGGTGCCGAACCGGGCCAGCGCGTGCACTGACACGCCGGCGGTTATTTGCTTCGAGTTTTCTCCACGTTCCGGTCCACGTGCTTTGTGCGCATCCGGCACCGTATGGTACATTTGTCGTATGGCTACACGACGAACCGTGGTATCCCTGGTATTTGTGCTGATCGGTTTCGCGGCCCTGACGTACATGCGGCAAAACGGCGTGTTCCCCTTCGGCGGAACGAAAAGGCCCGGTACACCGCGAGTGCGTCTGGGGACCGAGACGACGCACATTGTTCGCCCTCTGCGCAAAGACGCCTATGTCGATTACATGCGTGCTTTGAATGATGCCGCGCGTGACGGTGTCACGCGGGACGACAATGCCGTGGTGCTGGTCTGGCAAGCATGGGGCCCAAACGACTTGGCCAAGCCCCAGCGAACCGCGTACTATGACATGCTCGATATGGCTGCCCCGGCGGCGCGGGGCGCCTACTTTATTTCCATTGAGCAACACGTTGTCCATGCAGCGGGACGGAAGGCTTTGACCGACCAGCGTACCCTTCAACAAGCGCTGAAGGTCGTGACCAACCAACGTGCCATTCAGCAGACGCTGGCAGCCTTTCAACGCGCGGTCGGAACGGCAGTCGGCCACGCCTGGCGTCAAGAGGACTATCCCGATCTGCATGCGTGGTTGTCAAAAAACAAAAAGCCGTTGGATCGCCTGGTCGATGCCGGAGCACGCGCGCGCTGGTTTGACCCGCTTGTATGTGCGCCGGACTCGCGTCTGCTGATGCAGGCCCAGCGTCCCGCGCTGCGACCGATCCGGGAGATGACGCGTGCCCTTTGCGTGCGCGCCACGCTGGCGGTCGGCAACGGTAATCTCGACGAAGCAATTCGGGACCTATCCACATGCCGGCGTCTTGCCCGCCTCGTTGGCCAGGGCCCGATGTTTCTTGATGCGGTCACCGCGTGCTCCATCGAACAGATGACCTGTCGAGCCGACGCGACACTGCTCGGCACGGGCCAACTGAACGCCAAGCAGGCGCGTGCCGTGCTGGCCGAGTTGGCCCACTTGCCACCGCTGCCGGCCACGAAGGCATTGCTTGATCGGGGTGAGCGGTTTTCCTACCTGGATACGATCTGCGCCATGGCGCGCGACGGCCCGGACGCGTTCGAACAGCTGACGGACGATGGTAACGACCGACAGGGAAGCACGATTCGCCAAGCCATTTCGTCGTGGGGCCTCGCCTCACTCGATTGGAATCTCATGCTGACGATGGCCAATCGCTGCTATGACGAGTCGGTCGATGCTGCTTGCCTGCCGACGCGCGCGGAACGGCGCGCGGCACGGACCCGGATCGAAGATACGTTCACGGCGGACAACTCGCAGAGTGGTCTCCGGCGTTTCTTCACGCAGTGTTTTTCGCCGCATGCCACCATTTCCAAGCAAGTGGCGCGCATCATCCTCCGACTGGCCCTTCCCATCCAGACGACGGTGGCCGACATCGTGGATCGAGCCACGATGCACAGTCAACTGATCCGCGTCGGGTTCGCATTGGCCGCGTACCGGGCCGATCATGGCACCTACCCGCAAACGCTCGCCAGGCTCGTGCCCGAGCATATTGAGCACATTCCGATGGACATCTTCACGCAACAGCCCCTGAAGTACACGACCACGGAAGCGGGGTACATACTCTACAGCGTCGGCCTCAACGGCAAGGATGATGGCGGCGTTTCGGCTTACGATGGTCCCCATTCCCAAGCCAATACGGACATCGTGTTGCGCGTCCCATGCGCGCCGCGGCGCAGCAAGCCACCGGCAAAAGGTTGACGGTACCTGCGCGGACTGAAAACGCGGAAAGACGGCTTCTCCACGGCGGGAATAGTATCTCGCTTGCGCGGGGCAAACGGTTTCTTCACAGCAGTCTGCTTTTTTCAGGGATGTCGCGATTCAGGAGGCGGTCGTTATCCGAGTAGTCCATGGGCACGTCGATGACATGGACGCCAGGCGCGTGGTGACAGTCTTGCATTCGTGGCACGAGCTGATCGACGCTTTCGATGCGGTGTCCGTGAGCACCGTGGCTTTCGGCATACATGACGAAATCAGGGTTGCCGAAGTCCAATCCGAAATCGGCGAAGCCCATGTGCGTTTGCTCCCACTTGATCATGCCGTAGGCGTCGTCGCGCAGGATCAATACAACCAGGTTCATCTTCAGACGCACCGCCGTTTCCAGCTCTTGCGAATTCATCATGAATCCCCCGTCCCCGCAGATGGCCATTACCTTGATGTCTGGAAGAACGATCTTCGCG
>CAZSOG010000271.1:0-6733 GCA_964607555.1 uncultured Pirellulaceae bacterium
CGGGCGGACAGGCCTGCGTTTCGAATGGTCGCTCATCTCGCGCCTTTCCCCCTCACTGGACCAGCGGTGCCGCTTCCGGCCGCGTCTCGATGACTTGGCCATTGTTTCTTATTGGCAGAACGCGGTATTCATAGCCCATTGCAACGAGCACGTTCTTTAGAGGAATAAACGATGCGAACGAGTCCTCCCAGACCGCGATGGCCAAGTAGGCTTCCGCCGCTGGAAGATCGTGCAACCGCTTCTGGAGTGAGGCTCGCCAGTTGGGGCCTTCGCCGATCGCGAGCCCCGCGTAGGGTTTCGGCGTCAGCTCCACCGAGTCACCATCCTGCGCCAGTACAATCATGTCCTCAAGGTTGGGCCGGTGATCATGCAGGGACGTCGCGCAGCGATGCACGAAATAGAGTCGAGCGTAGCGCACCACAACGGCAATCTCGGCCTTTCTCGTGATGTGCAGTTTGGGGAGTTTCGCGGTCGTTGTCCGCCGGTTGATTTCTTGTTCCAGCTGATCTTGCGCGCGTGCCGCATCTTGCTGCTTGAGCTCAAGCCGTTTGTTTAGATCTTGAATCGTTTGCGCCAGCCGGTTCACCACTTGTTGCTTTTCAACCAGCTGTTTGGTGAGCGCCAAGCAGTCGTCGCTATCGACACGGCATTGTTCGCGCAGACGCCGAATTGCGTCGATATCCTGACGATCCAGCGGCGCTTTCAACTGAGTGGCCAGTGTGTCCTGGAGCGAAATCGCACGATTAAGTTCGGCCTTGCGGCTTCTCAGTGCCTCGATGTCATTTCGGGCAGTCGCCAATTCCAATACTAACGCGCGCGGTGGCGCCGGCCGCGGCTGCCGCTGACTGCTGATTTGCAGCAAGATGACGACCAGCATGGCGAGGAACAAAATCCCGCCGAACGTGTTGGTGATCGTATCCAACAGCAACTCGAGGCTGCTTTGCTCGTCTCCGTTCACTTGATCCCTCCCACGCCGCTTCGAGGGTCGATGACCGTCTGATCTTGCGCGATCAAGTCGACGCCCAAGTCAAAATGGGCCTTCTGGAGCACGTCCCGGGCCTTATCATAAAAGTCGATTCCATCCGGGCGTACCAGCAACACAAAGTACTCGCTCGTTGGATTTCGGGTTTCCGCCCAACGTCGGAACGCCGCGACCGTGGTGAATGAACGTGGTGGTCGACGGACTCCGACTTGGGCGACCAGAAGTCGTTGCCCGTCCAGGTCGACCAACCAGGTGTTCTTGCCGGAGTGTTCCCGCGGATTGTAAATCAGGCGGTTTTGGCTTTCCAGCTCGTGTTGCCGGGCCCGTAACCGTTCCAATTCGGCGTCCAGGTGCGCCAACCGGCGCCGCGCCGCCTCGATGCCGGTCTCCTTGCCAGTCCATTCAGTCTGCCGCCGGGCTGCCTTTGCAACGGATTGACGCAGCGATTCACGCTGTGCATCCAGGGAGTCACGCTGATCTTCCAAGTTCCGCAGGGTATTGTGGATGGCTATTGGTGAAAGATTTGCTAATTCCGAAATCTCCCTGTTTCCTTTTTCTAGCCGGCGCGTCAACGCGGTGATTTCCACACGTGTTTGTGTCAGGGTTGTCTTTGCCCGGTCAGCCACGGCGCGTGATTGCAACGCCGGTGTATCGAGTTGGCGCACGATCAACGCGAGACTCATGATGAGAGTCAGCAAAATGAGGATCCCGGTGACTGACGTGATAATGTCCTGAAACGCGAACAGCGAGAACGGGGGTTCGTATCGAGTTCGATTTCTCATGATGACATCGCTTCGCGTTCGTACGGCAAGGTGCGCAGCCGAGAAACAAGACGCCGCAAGCAATACTCGGTGCACGCTTCGAGAAATTCTTCTTCCGATTTCTTGAGAAACGTCACGATCAGTTGCAGGATCAACGCGGCGACCAACGCGAGCAATGTTGTCTCGAATGCGGTGGCCAGTCCGGCGGTCACTCCCTTGAGCGAAGTCGTGATCCGGCTCATGTCGTTCGCCACGCCCAAGACCCGTCCGAAACCACCGACGGCCTGCGAGAGCCCAATCACGGTGCCAATGAATCCTAATACGGGTATCGCCCAGATAAAGCCGCGCAACAGCGAGTAGCTCGTTTCCATGATCACGGTCTCGTGATCCGCGTGCGAACGCAGCATCTCTTCAACGTCGCCAACACGCCCCAGGTTTCTGAGATTCCCCAAGGCGACGATGATGCGATTGAACAGACTGAATTGCCGTGGATCGTCCACCGTACGATAGATTTGGTCAATCACGTCAGATGCCGTTTCCGGAGACAAAACAAAGCTCGGGTCCTTGGGTACAACATCGTACAAGAGCGTTTTTCTTTGAAGACGCAGTTTGAAGAACTTGATTCCGAGGATCGCGAGCGACCAACAGAAAAGAAGGACAATAAAATAGGGCGTCGGTCCGCGCTGCGTGAACATCTGTTTGAAGTGGGAGTCGGCAAGCAGTGCCAGAACGCCGTAGAAACCAACGGCCAGCATGCCACCGAGCATTCCGGATAACAGGCTGTTTACACGCGTGAATCGTTGCCCGCGAAATCCCAGGCGTTGCTCGATGTCACTCCGCGCCCACGAGATTGCAGCCGGTTCGGAACCGGCCGCGACGCGGTCCTGGCTTTCCCGCTCGCTCATTGGTTTTTTCCCCACGTTCCTCACCACATGACGGCCGCCTGTCCCGTGGCCAGCGAAAACGCCACTCCGAGAACAAACGCCGCGATAAGCAGACAGACAAGAACGCCCGAATACGTCCAAAAGACACGCAGCATGCCGAGTGCGTCGAGCAGGTGACGTTCCGATGGTGATTCGATGAACCGCGTCATGCGGACCGAGGACCAGGCAAGCAACCAGAACAAAACCGCCGGAATCAGAAACAAAAAGACCAGCATTAGCCCGACGCGTCCTTTGTCATAGAACGCAATGAGAATGATCCCGCTGATCAATTGGATGGCGCTCAGAACCAGACCATAGACCGCGACAAACATGGTCCAGAACCGTAGACGCTTCATCACGGGGACCAGATTGCTCAGCGCGCCTGCCCGGTGTTTCCCACTCCCGCGCGCCCGCGTCCGTTTCCCTCGGGCTTTCGGAATAACGGCAGCCAGCTCGGGCACGTTGTCGGCCTCGAGCCACGTCTCTCCAAAACTGTCGGTCCAGACTTCGGTTCGGCCGTTCAGCTGCCCGACTCGAAGGAGTTGCTGCAGTTCATGCAGGCCAATCGGGCCGCTTTGCGACTCGCCGTCGGCATAATACCATGAAGCGTCAGCAGGTGAATCCAGTTCTGACGCCAGTTCGGGGGAAAGCTCAGCTATCTGGCTTCCTGCCCGCTCTTGCGCGGCGGCAGGTGTGGGGGGCAGTTCAAATACTTCGGGATGCATGGATGCCGGCTGCCAGGAGTTACCACCATCGGTGGAGAGCTGGTGCGTGCGGCTCACTTCACCACGCTGCACCAGACCTTGAATTTTGCCCAGCGTCATGGGGCCTCGCGTGCGTCCACGAATACGAACATGGTATGTCGTCATGGTGTTTTTTTCTCCCAAAATAGCGGTCGGCCTTGCAGGAACCGGCCGTCAAACGGCTCATCCCAGTGGACTTGGCCTTGATTCAAGGAGCCAACTTTTTTCAAGTGCGGCTTTGCGTCGCTAGCTTCCGTGACGACCACGTAAAAAGTGCCGATCTGATTTCGCGGTTCCGGTTGGCAGGTCCAGGCTCTCGACTCGTTCTTGGTCAGCATTCCGACCCACGTGACCGTTTGCGGCAGCGTCGCGAGCAACTTTGCTTTTGCTTCCGTGGCCTGCTTTCGTGCTTGCTCGACATCCGGCATTCGCTTCAATAACGACGTGACTGCCAGACGGAGATTCGCGGCGTCTTCGTTGTCCGGGTCAAGCCAGTTGACGCGCGTATCTACTTGCGTACTCTTCATTTGATTCAAGTAGTCAGAAAACGTCGAGTCAAGCACGAAACTGCCTTGGCAGGCAATATCCAACGTCCGCATCAGCAGTAGGTACTTCAGGATCGGGTCCAAGTGTTCGTCGTCGTGCATTTCCTTGATGATATCGAGGAATGTCGAATCCCAAGCAGATGGTTTCATGTCGCGCAAACGGGGTACCATCTTTTCGATCAGTTTCGTTTGCGGTGAAACGTCATCGTACATAATCCCGACGACCCGGATACTCAGCCGTTTGGACGTATAGTCTGGAGCTTGAATGAAATTGATGACGCAGCGATTGGTCGCGTCCGGGTGCTCGAGATCCGCCTTTTTGGTCATATAATACCTCTTCTGATCGGCCGTCTGGACCATCCATATATCCGATATGAAGCTATCTTGCCGAAGCTTAATCAACGAATTGACAATCGGTTGGCCACGGTCCACACGCGCGGCGATCCGATCGAGGATCTCCTGGCGTCGCACAAAACCGTCCACCAGCATGCTCGGACCCATGCCGCTGTCCTGCACGAGACGCCGTCCGGTCTCGATGGCCTGGGCGGCCTCTTGCGGCGACAAGTCATCCAAGTTCTGGAACGGCTTGGAGATGAGAAACTCGGCCCAACGAAGCGTGGATTTCCAGGCGGGCTGCTCTTTAAGCACCTGTTTCAAGTCGACCGCGAGAGAAGACTCGGGATACCGTTTCATGTAATCCTCCGCGGTACGCACGAACTGGTCGAGATGTGGTATGTCGCGCGCCATTTGATTCAACAAATCACGCCGTTGTCGCCGGATCGCCAGGTCCGATTCAATCGTCTCCAGGCGTTGTCGAATCAGTTTGGTCTGATCGGTGATGTGCGCCGAAACGTGCGGGTGTTCGGTCGCCAACCGTTTCAAGTCGCTTTTGACTTTCGCCAAAAGGGCTTGGCGTGCCTTGTCATCCGTGTTGGTGACGTCATCGAGCCGCTTCAACGACGCTTGGATGGGCTTTAGTTCCGTCATGAAACGCTCGTCGCGCGCCCGTTGCTGCTCGGCCTGGTGCCGCGTCAACGTCGCGCGGCAATCCTGGACTTCGGTCTTTTCCGCGACCAACCGTGCCAACGATTCCGCACGCCGCAGCGCGTCCTCATCCGGCAGTTCCCAGCCGGCTTTCTTGAATCGACTGACTGCTTCTCGAAAAGCAGCGGCGCGGCTTGCTTCGGCTTTACGTTTACGGTCCATCTCGCTTTTGAGGGCCAGCAGTTCGGGTGTGTTGCTCAGCGCCGGGGCGTCTTGTTGCAAACGCGTGTACGTCCGCGCGGCACCGTCAAAGTCATTCGCGTCGATGAGTGTTCGCAGCGAGGCTGCCGCGGCGGCCACCTGATGCCGATATTGCTGGTGCCGGATCGCCATGACAATGGCGATCGTAAGAATGACCACAACCGCGACAAGCGAAACCATGACAGCCATGAAACGCCGGCGGCGTCCCAGGTCGGCCACCGCCACGCGGCTCTGGTAACGCTCTTCCAACGCCATGGGAAGTTCGCGCTCCAATCGCTGGATCTCGCCGCGTATTTGCTCCAATTCGAGTACGTCCGCCTGGTCGTCCAGAGCCTCCTTGAGCTGCCGGCACAACTGTTCGTACTCGGTGTTCTCTTCTTGTTGTTGCTCTTGATCCGCCAGCCAGGCGAGTGCCGGCTCGACCTTGTCGAGCAGTGGATGATCGCTCGGTAGATTCGCATCATGCAACTCGCTGGACCAGAGTTCCGCCGCTTCGCGCGCGGCCGCCGGGTCCAGTGCCGCATAGGCGTCATTGAGTCGCCGTTCGGCGATCGACAACGAGTTGCGCGCGCGTTTTTGTGCCAAGTGCGACGTTATCCTGGCCGCCAACGCGACCACCTGGGAATCGGGCGTGGCATGCCAGTGTTGTTTCGTCAACTCGCGGTGCAAGGATTCCGCGAGACGGCCGTTCCCGTTCCGTTCCGCATCAAGCAACTGCGAGTGGATCTCCTTGATTCGCACTCGTTCATAGTCAGCCAGGTCCCTTTGCCAGGCCGGATTGTCGGGATCCTTGGCTTCAATCGTGCGCAGAACGGCGATGCGTGATGACAGTTCCGCGTGCCCCAGGGCCAGGAGGCGGTGTTTCTTGAGCAGATCGCTCAGCGATTGTTCGGCCGCATACGCTTCGTTTAGATCGACCGCCAAGTCGATTTTCAATTCGGGTGGCAGCGTCATTTGTTGTGCCAACAATGCGCAACACCACGAGTCGTATTCGGGGAAATCCAGAAACTCGATAATCTCCAGGATCGCCGGTTCGCGCTCGCATTGCTGAATCGCCTCGGTCCGCAAACCCCGGAGCAGCAGATCGTGACATTCCACCAGACGCTCGTTGGCCGCGCTGCACAGCTCCGAATACTGGGCCGCCATGTCGCGCACCATGTCCCAGTCCGGTCGCTCCGCGACCGCCGCTCGACGAACGTCGTCCATCAAACGCCGGACGTCAATCTCCTCAACGAGTTCCTTAAGGTCATTCATCGTAGGATTGTTTTGCTTTCTATTTGGACAGCGCCACTTTTTTTCGTTATTCGTTTGTCAACGCTTGGCTTGTCGGTATCCGGCCCCCACCCAGCTGGTCTGGGTGGAGCCCGTGATTCCGCACTACAGCATCGTCCTCCACTCGACCATTTTCCGGCCCCCACCCAGCTGGTCTGGGTGGAGCCCGTGATTCCGCACTACAGCATCGTCCTCCACTCGACCATTTTCCGGCCCCCACCCAGCTGGTCTGGGTGGAGCCCGTGATTCTGCACTACAGCAG
>CAZSOG010000272.1:0-6724 GCA_964607555.1 uncultured Pirellulaceae bacterium
GGCGGGGGGGCGCTGTACGAACAATCCCAGCGTTCACAGCAAGCCGCCGAGCGGAGCGAGTTGCAAGCGCGGCAGATGGCTTACGCGTCCGACATCATGCTCGCCAGTCGCGCCTGGCGCGACGGCGACCTGCGCCAGTTTGTTGACTTGCTCCAGCGTCAACGTCCCCGCAGCGGTCAATTGGACCTGCGTGGCTTTGAGTGGCGTTATTTGTGGCATTTGCCCCATGTGAACAGCTACGAGATTGAAGATCAAGATGGTGCCGTCTACTTTGGCTGCGTGTCCGCCGACGGCCGCCGGTTCGCCACGACCTCCGCCACCGGAACGTTATGTATTCATGACCTGACCACCTTTGCGGTTTGCCGGTCGATCGAAACCGGCCAGGACGAAGTGAACGGCGCGGCCTTCGCCCCGGACGGCCACACGCTCGCTTCGGTTGGTGACGATGGCACCGTAAAGATCTGGGACTTGAGCGACGGGCATGAAATTCGGACGATCGCGGCGCATCCGGGCGAGGCCTACCAGGCTGTCTTTACGCCGGATGGCCAAACGCTTGCAACGTGCGGCGATGATCCGGTAATCCGCTTGTGGGATCCTCAGTCAGGTAAACTGCTTGGCGAACTGGTCGGGCACGAGCGTGCAGTGGAGGCGATCGCAATCTCCCCGGACGGGCGCATCCTCGGGTCGGCCAGTAGCGACCGCACTGCCCGACTGTGGGACATCGCTGCACAATCATCCTCCAGTCGAACAACTAAGATCACCTGTAAGATCCTGTCGGGCCATCGGAATCGCCTTTCGTCAATCGCCTTCTCACCGGACGGCAATTACGTGGCCACCGGCAGCCTTGACAAGACGGCTTGCGTATGGGAGACCGCCAGAGGGGCACGCGTTGCCGTCTTCGAGCACTTGGATGCGGTGCAATGCGTAGCGTTTGGCCCAGAAGGACAGTGGCTGGCCGCCGGCGACCGGGGCGGGGCGGTTCGCATCTGGCCGCGAACATGGTCATCGGCCTGGTCCAGTGCCGACGCGCCATGGGAATTGCCGGAGACCATTCGCTGGTGCGGCATCTCGCCGGACGGGCATACGGTGGCCGCGGCGACGTGCGCGCGGGTCGCGCTGATGGATCGAGCGACGCGTGCGACGCGCGAACTCAAGCTGGATGACCCCACTATCCTCCGTGAATTCGAGCGCGAGGGCGCGGCGGCGAGTCGGCCGACTTGTCTGCTCGCGTTTTCCCGCAACGGCGGTTTGCTTGCTTGTTTCACGGAAATTCACGGCGTTGATCCGGCCGCGGCGAGTGGTTGGAGTCTCCGGACCGGCTGGATATGGACTACCGTAAAATGGTCAGTCTCGCTTTCTCTCCAGACAGGCGCACGTTGGCCGTTGGCCAAGTGGATACGGTCATTTCACTCTGGGATACGCACACCGGGAAGCGACGTGCCGAGTTGCGGGGCCACCGCGCAGGTGAGATTCACGCAGTCGCCTATTCGCCAGACGGAAGCCTGCTGGCCTCTGCCGGCGCTGACGGGCAGGTGATCGTTTGGGACGTCAAAGGTACGCCGCGCGCGACTTTCGATGAGCACGGGGGGCAAGTCAATTGCGTCGCCTTTTCGCCGGACGGCAAGCAACTGGCAAGCGGCTGCTGGGATACGGTGATCCGGTTGTGGAACCTGGAAGCCGGCCAAAGAGAAGGCCTTCTTGTCGGTCCCGCCTGGGGTGTCGAAAACATGGCGTATTCCCCGGACGGGTCGCTGCTGGCGGCGACCGCATTGGCGCCCGGCCAGTCAATCCGAATCTGGGACGTCGCCTCGAGGAAATTGTTGCGAATTCACACGACTCAGGCGCAGCAAGTCGCGTTCTTGCCCAAGGAAAAGATGCTGATGGCGGGTGGCGGGAACAGCGAGGATCCAGCCATCCGGTTCTTCGATCTGCAGGACGATACACTGCCCGGACAACCGGTGGTACACAGGTGGAAATTGCACGCTGGCCGCGTCTATTCCATCACCCGTTCCGCGCTGCGCGGAGAACTGATCTCCACCGGTCAGGACGGTAAGATCATCCTGTATAACCCGGCTGCTGAGCAAGCGGACCTGGAAGTGACGCTCGATGTGCCAATTCGTGATTTCGATATCGTCGCGGGCGGCGAACAATTGGCGGTCGCCGGACCTGGACGAGTCCAGTTGCTCGACGTATCCACAGGATCGATGGTCGCTGAACTGGCAAAGGACGACATTCCTTGGAAATCCGTGGCGGTTGATCGCCGGGGCAAGCTGCTGGCCGCGGGTAGCAATACGGGCAAGGTCCAGGTGTGGGATATAGCCAACCGATCGCGACGACTGGGCGTGGATGTTGGCGACCGGATCTCTCATGAACAGTTGGTATTCTCGCCGGACGGCACACGGCTGGCGGTTGTGGTTTGGAGTCCAAGGGGCGATTCAGTGCAGCTGTTCGACACGGCAAACGGCACGCTGGTACATTCGCTTCCGGCAAGTGCGCCAATGAGGCTCGCAATCTCGCCGGATGGCAGGCGACTCGTCGTGGGTTCCCAGAACGACCTGCTGGTTTGGGACACGGCCGGCGCAAAGCTGCTGCACACGTTGCGTGGTCATAGCAATAGCATACGTGCAATCGCTTTCAGTCCCGACGGGCGATGGATCGCCTCGGGTAGTATTGACCGCAGCATACGGCTGTGGGCGGCGGATAGTGGCCAACTGCAGCGCACGCTCGGTGCGCATCGAAGTGACATTGAATCCTTATCGTTTTCGCCAGACAGTCGCTCGCTGGCCGCTGCTGACCACGGCGGCTGTGTGAAACTCTGGCACGTCGCCACGGGCCGCGAGTTATTGGAGTTAGTGTCCGAGAACCTGCCCGTTTGGGACGTCGCGTTTTTCTCCGGCGGAAACCGCATCGCGTACTTGCTGGAGAGCGGCGTCCTGCGGATCATCCAGATTCGGCCAGCCACCCACGTTTCGAGCGAATAAAAACATGGACGCCGGTAGGTTCATGTTGATCGAAGACTGTGCGACCTGTGACCATGTTCGCAGCTCGCGGCACCAACATTTCGGCGACGAACTTGTTACTAGCCCGACGGTCGCCTGCGGCTCCCTCTAGGCTAGGCGACGATGAAGTACCCACGAATAAGCCCTAACGCTATTGCCAGAACAAAGAACGCGCATCCCGCAATGGCGCCAATACCGACACTGCCAACACGACGGAATACGGCCAGCTTCCGATGGCTTGCCGTATCGCACGCAATGCCGGCTTTCGGAAAACCCAAATACGTTGTTTTCTGCGTGGAATTGCCCCGTTTTGCCTTTCGCCGCACGTAATAGCATCTCCAAATGGACGACATTCTGCTCGCTCGAATAAGCTGGTCGCGAAAACGATCGTCAAAGAATCCCTGGCGCTTCAGGGGAAGGGACTCCTCCTTGAGATTGTCTCAATGTTGATCGCATTGATTCGGTCTAATTCCTCAAGTCGAGACGTGTGGCCCGCCATACCAAGTGTGGCTGCGGCCGAAAGAGACTGGAATCAGGAGTAAGAGTAGGATTAGATTCTTAGGCTGCCACATGCGCGCGCCGTGCGCGCATGTTTCGAAGCGAACAACGGGAGCGCGACCGAAGGAGGGCGTACTCCCTTATGGGTTGCGGGCCACCCGCGTTATGATCAAGATTAAGAACTGCATCGCCGTTCACGTCCAGAGGCCGTGAACGGTTACGATTTTTTCAGGTTTTCTATAAAGCCTGTCAGGTACCGTTTTGATTGACTGGGGGAGGTTTCTCCTATATTGGCAACTCTTAAGCCAATTGGCAGGAGTCGACAGTATGCCGTGAATGAGAAGGAAGTGCTGATAAACGCGGATAGATGCAGGTGGGTGAAAAAGGTCGGTTCCATCCACCCTGATCTGTGCGAATCTACGGTTTTCGTTCTTTCGGAACGTAAATCGTCACGATCGAGAGTCAGGGGGCATTTCCCTGCCCAGCCGTCCGGGTCGAAACGCCCGTGCCCATCGGGCCCTCGTTGCCGGCGACGTCGACCGCCGAGATGGCATAGCGGTAGGTGCGGTTCGGCTTGGCCGACGTATCGACGTGGAAGCGGCCGCACTTGATGCGGTCTTCCACGCTTGCCGTCGCGGTAGACATAGTAACACAGGTTTGAGAAAGTAGGCAACTTTTGCCATTGCGCAGACTGCCACAAAGGAGTCAGATGTCGTTTTCTCCTGGAAACCGGCGCCGTTGCAACGCCGGCGGAGAAAGATGCGAGTGTCCGGTCAAAACTTGGCGGTAGGGCTCGACGGACAGGTTTCCCTCAGGCTCTTGCTATCACTGTTGTCCTTGTCGTCCTGCTGGTGCCCCTCTGGACGCTATGGCAGCATGGTTCCGCCCCCGACGACGACCAGATCGCCGAACCCCATGTTGCCCATGCCGCTGAACCTGTTCGCAGTGTCGCGGTCATTTCGGCTGAAGCGGATGCTGTGTGGAAGAATGCTGGTGACAGAAAAATCGGCAAAGGCACGACCCTTGAGCCGGGGAGGCTGCTGCTGATCCGTGGACTTGCGCAGGTGGACTTCTTCAGTGGCGCTTCGATCACGCTATCCGGGCCAGCCGAAATCAAGTTGCGAAGCAGCCGTCTGGTTATACTGCACCATGGTCGCGTGCGCGCGGACGTTCCGCCAGCGGCGCGTGGTTTTGAGATCCAAACGGCGGGCGAGCGGCTTGCGGACCTGGGGACGAGTTTCGGCGTCAGCGCCAAGACAAACGGCAATGCGGAGGCCGTGGTGTTTGCTGGCGAGACTCGCACGATGGAGCGCAGCGGCAAATCGGTTTCCCTTTTCGCCGGCGACGCCGCGGTCTGTTTTGTCGTGATGTCTTCGATATCTCGCCGGCGCTGCTTGGAGTCAATGTTTTCGTGCGTTATATTCGAGAAGTAGCAACAGTGGATCTAGGGGAAGTCACAATAGGAATAAAGCACACCTTGTCGAGGACAGCATGGATTCAGCGGATTTCAGTAGAAGGCGGCACGCGAAAGCACGCCGGCAGGAGCGCCAAAAGAAACGTCAGTCCATGTACGCGGACGAAACGCGCGTTGAGGCGGTGAATGCCGTGACTCTGTTCACCGCGGGGATCGTGGTCAAAGACCGCAAGAACACACTGACGGCGCCGGACTTCAGCAAGGCGATGGACCGGATCGAGGAAATGATTCAGTCGAAGGAAATCCTCGAACAACTCAAGGACCCCGACGCACCAGAAATCGGAAAAGACGATCAGTATGTCATCTGCGCGATCCTGATGAACTGGAAACACATGCTGTCACTAATCGATATCGACACCGACTTGTTGGCGGACGTCGTCCGCAGAATGCGGGCCACGGTAGCGGCCGAAGGGTTGAGCGCCGTTCCGGAACCCGAGCAGGTGATCGAACGTTATGCCCGGAGCGGGAAACACGCGTCCAAGATGCATGATTCACTGCAGCGGATGCGCGCCGCGCTGGCCGCCCATCGGGCCCGCCTCGACGCGTCGAGCGACGATGCCGAGTAAGGAAGGAGAATCGCTTTCCATGAGATCTTGCCATTCCATTCGGGTCAGACCTTGTTTGTTGTTTTTCGTACGATCCACGATTCGATCGCGCCGGGATCTTTGCGCAGTTTCGACCGCTCCGCCATCTTCCGGTCGACGCGGCGCGTGAGATTGCTTGGCGCGCATTACCACGAAATATTACGTGATAGATTGCGCCGGCGTATTCAAGGTGCAGTGGTCGGGCCGTGACGCACATGCTACGCTTTTCTGTTGCCCCGTGGCAACAAACAACAAGGTCTGCCCCCAACCTCTCTCGCCACAGCCGAGAATGAAGGTCGGAATTCTCTCTGTGACCTTCGTGGGCTTCGTGGTTCATTCCCCTGGATTTGACGCATCTTGCGAGACGGCGCGGCAACCGGCTGCAACCCGGTCGAAGTGGGTTCAACTCCCACCGGCGTCTTTTTTTTTTGATTTTTCGACGGAATCGTGGGAACTTTTTTGGGACTTGTGTTGTCTTGAATACCGTTGCCGGGAGGACAATAATGGCGCTGTCTTAGCCTGGATTATTCATGAAGTTCGTCGCGCGGAGTCGTAAGCTGCCGCACAACAAGTTATCCAATCGTGCATGAACAACCACGACCACTGAAAGTACGAGTCGTGTGAAACTGATTTGCGTAAGTAAGCTGCTTCACAATAATGAGTTACTGAATCATGCGCGCAAAGCTGCGGAAAACAGAAGTCACATGGACCTGATTTCGGTAAGTAGTTGTTTCGCAGCTCCTGAGTCGAGGCAGATGCAAGGAAAAGGGCAATTCGTCTGCGAAACATGTTGTTGATGCGTGGGCACGGACGAATTGTCTCTTGACGCGGCGGATGGCCGAACTGCCGCGCCACAGCAGATCGCTCATGAATAATTCCGGGTTAGAGACGTTATGGGCCGAAATGTGATGATCTTGAGTCAAGTTTTTGCATCGGCCCACGCGTGGTTCGTGGACGGGGAGAAGCTTGGGATTTGGGTTGTTCGGTGGGGCGTGAGGGAAGTGCAAGGGGGCACGCGATTGGGGTTGCGCGCGGTCGGTTTGGAAAACCGACCTACATGTGCCGCCCACCTGGATATTGGGCGGCGCTGCAAACCGCTTTTTGGGCGCTACACGATAGGGGTAGGAGCGTCCGGTTGTATTCCCGGACGCCCCCCCCTCCGAACCGTA
>CAZSOG010000273.1:0-6722 GCA_964607555.1 uncultured Pirellulaceae bacterium
GTTTCCGTAGAAAATCCCGCGCGTCCGCACGGACATACGTGTGGCAGGAGCCGGCGAGCCCGTTCAGCTCCAGATTGCGTTGCGCCCAGTCGAGGTAGGTTCGCGACCAATCGACTGTTGTCGTGTTGCGGGCACCGCCGGCGGCCGCGTAGACCGTAAACGCTCCGGTGTAACCGAATAGGTTCAGGACATTGGTGCCTTGCGCGGCATCGCGCACCACCGCGCGTGTGACGCGATGGTCCAAGAACAGACCCGTGTCAACATAATCCGATAAGTTGACCAGGAACCGCAAGCCTCCTTCCCGAACGATGACTTCGTGATGTTGGTCATCAAGATGCGCGTGCTGGGTCGCGCCGCGCTGCGGAAAACGTTGCTTGAGAAAGACCTTGTCCCGCTCGATATGCAACAGCGCGCCGGCCGTGCTTGCCATCAGGTCGAGCCAGTCGGCATGTTGGGCGGCATCGCGATCGTGCGGCCGTTCGTATTCGCAAATGTGCAAGTGGTCTTCGTATCGGTCGACGACCAATGGGATCTCGGGAATGTCCCGATCGTACAATCGATAGCAGGTGATGCCTTGTTTCGTTGGCCAGCGCCGCAGATGGTGTGCGCGTTTTGCCAGGCGACGCCGAAACAGTTCGGCTTGTTCGCGTGCCTTTTCCGTCAAGCCGCCAAAAACGGGGGTCGCGATGTTGCCGGCACCATCCGCCACGCTGTTGTCAGCATCCGTGTTGCCGGGGCTCGGCCTGGTATCGGCACGTGATACGACGGCCACGGCGTCACCGGCATGCTTTGGATCAGGGCCGTGAAACTGAAAAAAGGTGCACTCGATCCGGCCGTTGTATAACTTGCGGCGCCGGTCGGCCTGTCTGCCAAGCAACGCTTCGAAATCGGGGTAAGCGGTCAGGATGAAGTGGGACCAGGTCGGGAGTCTCTTGAGCACGAACGGAATGGAGCGATAGAGCGGCTCAAGTTCGACCTCGGTACCCAGGCGTTGGCCGTAGGGCGGGTTCGTGATGACACAACCATATTGACGTTTGCTTGTCAGCTGGTCGAACGGGCGCTGCTGGAAGTGAATCTGGTCATCCACGCCCGCTATCCGCGCGTTCTCACGCGCCCCCTGCAAGGCGTTTTCGTCGATGTCCGTGCCGATGAGGGGCTCGGCGAACTTTGGGCGGAGCAGTTCGCGGGCCGCGCCGCGCGCGGCGGTCCACAATTCCGCATCGAGATTCGGCCAGGTTTCCGCCTGGAACGAGCGTCGCAGGCCCGGTGCCCGGTTACGCCCGATCAATGCGGCTTCAATCGGGATCGTGCCACTGCCGCAAAACGGGTCGATCAACGGACGGTCGGGTTTCCAGAAACTCAGCAGAACCAGCGCCGCGGCAAGCGTTTCCTTGAGCGGGGCGCCCGGCGAACGCGCGCGATAACCGCGTTTGTGCAGGCTGGGCCCGGTCGTGTCGATCGTCAGCGTGACCTGGTCCTTGAGCAAAGCCACCTCGACCCGGTACGTGGGGCCGGTCTCCGGCAACTCATGGACATGGTGATCGGCGAACAGGCTCTCGACAATCGCCTTCTTGACCGCGCGCTGACAGGCCGGCACGCTGGATAGCTGTGACTTGATTGAGCGGCCAACCACGGGAAACGTGGCCGCGGCACCAATCCACTCACTCCAGGGCAAGGCACGCGTGGTTTCGAACAACGCGTCAAAGTCCCGCGCCTCGAATGCCGCCATCCGGATCAGGACCCGGTCCGCGGTCCGCAGCCACAAGTTTGTCCGGCAGATGGCTTCGCGATCGGCACGAAAATGCACCCAGCCGGGACTGACGACCCGCCCGTCGTACCCGAGATCCGCGAGCTCCCGTTTGACCAGGGCCTCGAGACCAAAGGCCGTCGTCGCGATCAAGTCCAGCATCGTGCTCATGATTCAACCGGTTTCCTGTGTGCCGCGCGATCGCAGAAACCGCAGACCCTGGCGGAACGGCGTACGGACGTCTGGCCGTAAATGCCTCGCCCAGGACGGCCGATGTTGAAAAAACCCCATGAATCGCTTTTCCACAGTCGAAGTGCCTGACTTGCTTCGCGATATGTAATGCTCGCAGAATATCTTTACGACCAGAGCAAGTCAAGAAACGGAGCCAAGAAAAAAGCGTGACGATTCACGCGTAGTCGTCTGATTGGCGAAAACTTCGCGTATGCTTGCCCAATCTTCGTCCTGGATCCTTGGAGACATGCTGCGGCGAAGAGAAGGCGAGAATACCAAATGGCAAAAATATGAAAACCATCCGATATTCGCACGCGATGGTCTTTCCCCCAAGGCAGTGTGAAGCAGCAGTGCCCGGTCGGCTCTGAACGGTTCCCGAAAAACGGTTCGAACGACTCACGTGGTCACTTCCAAGACCGCAGCTGGAAAGCATACAATACTAGATGTTCGGCCTGATCGGAAGAACGATGATGGATTTACTTGCTCGGGAGTTCGTGAATTATAGAGGAGACTACCATGCGCCGCGCCGTCCCGTTTTGTTTGAGCTGTATTGTGCTACTCTGTATCGTCTTGCCGGTCTGCCGGGGAGCTGAGACCGATGACGGATTCAAGCCGATGTTCAACGGCAAGGACCTGACTGGTTGGAAAACAACGGGAAATTGGGTTGTGGAACCGGGGGGGATCATCACGTTGCGACCGCGTCCGGGCGAGACCGGCTGGAAACGCTATGACGCCTACTTGACAACCGAACGAAAGTATCGCGATTTCATCTTGGACTTGGAATTCAAGTTTGAAAAGGGGGGGAACTCAGGCGTGTTTCTCCGCGTCCGCGATCCCAAGAGCCAGGTCGACACGGGCTTCGAGGTTCAGGTGCTGGATACTTACGGCAAAAAGAAAATCACGGCACATGATTGCGGCGGCGTGATCGGCACCGCCGTGCCGACCAAGAACATGGTCAAGCCGGCCGGCCAGTGGAACCGGTATACCATCACGTGCGTCGGCAGTCATTTGACGGTCGTATTCAACGGTGAAAAAGTCGTTGATTTGGATCTTAGCAAGTCGCCTTTGAAAGACCGGCCGCTGGAAGGTTACATCGGGTTCCAGGACGAAGCGAAGCGGATCTGGTACCGCAATGTGCGTATTAAGGAACTGAATGTGGCGAAATAGCGCTCGAGACGGGCCCGGTGACAAGGCAGGCCGTGTGGCGAGAATACAAGAACCTGTCCCGAAACTTGGTTTCAAACATGTACGATTGACGCCCACGACATCTGCTATCAAGGAACACTAATCTTCACTGATCAACACTAATGATACCACCCTGGAAAGTCTGCAACACTCAACATAAATCCGGCAGGTCGTAGAAGAGTCGAAGGCATTTCAAGATGAGGTTTTCCGATATTAGCGAGAATTAGCGTCGATTAGTGTTCTTTTTCTTCTGGTCCGTGAACTGTCACGATAGACGATGGGCGTCCATGTCCGTCGAAGAAGCGGAAACACGCCCTGCATCAACGGTTGCGTGACAGGCTCTGGGACGTTTCCTTCGACCGAACGAATACCCATCAACGGTGACAACTTGTTCACGTTCGCATGTGCGAATACTTGGCGTGCGATGCGCGCTACGAAAACAGGCCAGACGGTTGCTGCCTTGCAGCTGTCAGTGGCCGATGAACTCACTCTTCATTCGTAAACCAACCACGCGGTGGCCGTGCAATCGTGGTCCGCGCGGAACCGGATCCAGTGCGCGCTGAACCCGGTTGGAAACGCGAATCGCCAGGTGCTGCCGGCGCCGAGTCGCACGTGGCGATACGCGTGCCAACCGCTCTGGTGATCAAAGTCCACTTCGATTGAGATCGATACATTCTTGTCCGCATGCAGCGTGAGCGTCTTGTGATCATAGCCGGTCATCAGATAGGGATCCGACGGTCGGTTCGCGCGTACTTTCGTATCTTTCCAAGGTCCCCCGTGTCCGACAGGTTTGCCGAGTTTCCACAGGTCGTCCACACCGCCGAACCACAAACCAGTTTTGTTCTTTGCGTCGGTGAATACATGCCCGTCGTTGGTCGTATCGGACCGGACGCCGGACAGAACCAGCAGACCGTTCCAACTGCAGTAGTCCATGATCTGTTTATGATGACTGGCCACCGGTCGCAATAGTTCAAATGCCGGGGGGCGATCGTTCGTGTACAGCGGAACCTCGTAAAACGTCCCGTGGATATTGGCCAGCCGACGTTCCGATTCGACCTCGCGGATGGCACGCGGCCACCCCGACGCGAACGGTTTGTCGTATACGGCATCTCCCTTCGGCAGCCGCCAACGGCGATCGCCTTGCTTAACGATCACGGAGGCATTGTCGACCGTGAACTTCGGTCGAAACGCAAGGAGTGCCGCGAGTTTCGTGTCGGGCGGATCGGGATGAAACGCGAAATCAGTTTTGCCGAATTCGAAATACCTTCCATCGCCCGTGATCACGCGCAGGTTGCGATTACGTTTCGCGGCATAGACGCGTGCGGTCCGCGCGTCGGTTGTTTCGGCGTCGGCCAACCCGGCGAACAGGCGTTGCGAGGCTGCGGATTGGCCGTTCCGGTAATCGGCGTCGGTCAAGTGAAAATAGGCGGTGGCCACGCAATCGCGGTCGGCCACGAGTCGGATCCACTGCGCCGAGAGTGTTGGGGGGAAGATGTGGGTGACATAGCCATTGTCCGGCACGGCGAGCGTCGTATATGTCCGCCATGCGCCGTTGCCGCCGGGATCGATTTCCAATCGAAAGTGGACGGGGCCGCGTAGCGGGGCGAGTGCCGTGGGGGGCGGCGCCGGGCGCGTGACCGTGGCGGGTGGCGGGGCGTCGATTGTGAGGTCGGCGGCGGCACTCGCCACCAGGGCCATGTGCGGCATGCCGAACGCGCCCGGCGTGTGCTCGGTCGCGTTCGGCGGGACTTCGACGGTTCCCGGCTTGAACGTCCGCTGATACACCAGATCGTGAAACGAACCTCCCCAAGTCACGGTGAGCGGAGTTCGTGTCCAGCTGGCGTCGAGTCTTGGATTGCCGCGCCGGTCCACTGCAAGAAAAACGGTTACCGGCCGGTCCACATGGAAACGATAGCCGGGCGCAGGGCGGTGATAGTCGCCACGTCGGACCGTCACGCGTGGCAATTGTTGCAATACCGCGGGCATGTCCGTGATGACTTGCTGATCGGAAGCACGGAGGGCCTGCCGTCGGCGTGGAGCGCGGATTGATCCACCGATGGCCAGATGCAGAATACGCCGGTCGAATCCGTTCACGAGGAACGGATCGGATGGAACACCGGCCGTGATGCGATCGCCGACCCACGGACCGCCGTAGGCACTTGCCGGCCCCCAGTTCTTGAGTTCGTCAGCCGTCCCGAACCAGAGGTTGGACTGCGGCTGTCCGGCAAGCGGATTGCCCTGAATGCTCGTTTCATCGCTGGCCAGAACCATTTGACCATTCCATTGGCAAAAGTCGGGGATGTAACGCAGATGGCTCGCGATCGGCGTCAGTCCAGCCGTGTTCGCGCGCGAAAACGTTGCTGGGAACGCGAAGAACATGCCGTGCATATCCATCATCATGTGCCCGTCGCCAATCGCGCGAATGCGTGGCCATTCCGTGTACCAGCCGTGTTTTGGATCGTTGTTGTGCGCGGCCTTGGGCAGCAGGTAGGTTGACCATACGCCATGGTCCAACAACTTCAGGCGCAGGCTGCGGCGGTCCCAACCGATTGCCCACAAGGGTGATTTATCATCCGGCGCGCCATGGATGCCGCCCGGTCCCGTCACGTCCGTGTACTGCCGTCGTTCCACGATCCGCCATTGGTGCCCGTTCCATTCGGCCAGTACGCCAGCCTCTTCCTCGTTGGTCGGGGGGCCGCCAACCTTCA
Organism: uncultured Pirellulaceae bacterium; assembly: GCA_964607555.1. Classification (GTDB taxonomy): domain Bacteria; phylum Planctomycetota; class Planctomycetia; order Pirellulales; family Pirellulaceae; genus JAJSAJ01. The sequence goes on from CAZSOG010000273.1 coordinate 5,872, forward strand.
GCGACTTCTCCTGGAAACCGGCACGCTCGCCGTTGTTGGCCAGCACCAGGCGGCCTTGCGAAGTGTAGCCCCCCTTGCCGTGCCAGCCAGGGATCGGGTCGCCAAACAGCTTGCGGACTTTGAGTGTGTGGACATTGGCTTCGTAGAGCGCCCCCTCCATGTCGAAGTAATAGACGAGATTCGCCGGGTCGGTCAGGTGCCGCGCGATCGCGGTCAGGCGGCCCGGCATGACGCTCGGCGGGATAACGCGCACGTGCCGTTGTGGATCGATCAGGTAGGGGCCAATCAACAGCTGATTCGACTCGCGGTGGATCATGCGTCCGGCCGGGGTCCCGCCGACACTCTCTGGGTGGATGATCAGGTTCAGTTCGCCATCGATCGAAAACAGCTTGTGTTCGCTGCCGTGCGGTTTGTGGGGCGCGTAGTTGACCATCCACAGTCGGCCGGCCCACGGTACGATCGCACCGATCCCACATTCGTCATGGCCCGGCTTGCGATGGGCGCCGTGTTGGCTGTAAATCCCATAGGTTGTCAAATGCGGGTAAACGCCGCTGATGCGCCGACGCACGGGGGCGTCACGACCTCTTTTCGCTCGGTCTGGTCCCGTCACGGCCGGCCAAGTTTTTCCGGCGATCAGCACGCCGGCGTCAAACACTAGCCCGACGAGTACCGTCAGGATCACGATCCAACAACGCCGCAAGTTCATGGTTAGAGACCTTATGGGCGGAAATTCGTTGCACTTGAGTCAAGTTCTTGCATCGAACTACGCATAGGTTGTGGACGGGGTGCCGACGGACAAGGATGTCCATCGTACCTGGCACCCCGAACACGGTCGGACCCACGGCTGCTAC
>CAZSOG010000274.1:0-6722 GCA_964607555.1 uncultured Pirellulaceae bacterium
TCTTGCGTAACAGGCCATCACGGTGTCGCTTCACGAAGACCCGGTTTCCCACACCACCGTGAAAATGCCCGGACGACATGACGAACACAAGGTTGCGCGCCAGCCGTTCGTGCTGCGTCGCGAACGTGCGTGCCAACCATAACAACACCGAGAGACCGGACCCGTCTTCGACGGCCGACGCGAACGGCGCATCGTGGTGGCATGAAATTACAATCGATTCGTCGCCGACCCCCGGCACGATCCCTACGATATTGTGCGACTCGACCTGCTTCGTCGCGCCCAGACTCTCCAGCAACATACGGTTCCCTTGTTGAACATCCCTGATAAACTCGTCCGCTATCTCACGGCCCACCCAAACGCCCGGCAGTTCCTTCAAGTGACCGTCATAAGGCACGTACAATGTCGGGCCGTCGACTGGCGAATCACGCAGCAACCCGACGAAGCCGGCCGCACCACGGCGTTTTGCCCGGTAGTAGGCCGCGAAATTTGTGATGAGCCAGTTCGCCGCGTGCAAGGTCCCGTCAGGTATCGTCTGATCGGGATCGTAAACAAAGTGCGCGCCGGCCCGCAGCATCGCGGCCGAAAGCTCGCCAAAACGTGCGTCCACCACGGCCAACTTGCCAGCCACATCCACCGCGTCAAAGTCCGCTTCGGTACCCTCGCCCAGGTAGGCGGCCTCCGCCGCAATGCCGCCGCTCGGTGTCCAGCTGGTATAGGGAATTGCAAAACAGGGAATATCTTGCAATTCTGATTGAAAACAGAGGGTGGTGCGCGACGGTTCCCAGCAATTCACCGGTACCGGCTCGCGGCCGACGTTGGCAAGTCCGAACTCGTTCAGCTTCTGTTCGAGCCACATTTCGGTCGCCCGGTCACCGGTAGTTCCCGGCCGGCGAACGCCGAGTGCAACGATTTCCTGGATCCAGCCAATCATATCATGCTGTATTTGCGCGGGGTTCTGGTCACTCATTCTTACATCCTCCGCAAGTCAGTATAACGGCGATTTAGTTCATAATCTTAGTCTTAACCCTCATCTTGATCGACATGACGTGTCACGTTTCGCGGTCATTCTCCAAGTTCATTGGGGGACTCTGTCCCATCGGGCGGCCCCGCCAATCGTTTTTTTGGGCGCTATAGGTAGAGCGGTTCTCCGAACCGTTCTGCGCGCCGCCGACCGCGTCGTCTTGACAGGTTATGGGCAGGGAGGAACTTGGGATTTGGGTTGCTCGGTCAGGCGGCGGGGAGGTGCGCAGGGACATACGGTTGGGACGGCGCGCGGTCGGTTCGGAGAACCGACCTACCGTTGCCGCCCAACTGGATATCGGGCGGCGCCGCAAACCGCTGGTTGGGCGCTATAGGTAGAGCGGTTCTCCGAACCGTTCTGCGCGCCGTCGACCGCGTGGTCCTGGCAGGTTATGGACAGCGAGGAACTTGGGATTTGGGTTGCTCGGTCAGGCGGCGGGGAGGTGCGCAGGGACATACGGTTGGGACGGCGCGCGGTCGGTTCGGAGAACCGACCTACCGTTGCCGCCCAACTGGATATCGGGCGGCGCCGCAAACCGTCGTTTGCAATCGGCCCACTCGATCGTTATCGTGCAAGGATTGTGAGCTCGTCCGTAGATTGATTGAAAAGGCGACGGACCATGAATGTGATTCGATGCACCGCTGTTGGGATGATTCTGGCGACTTCGAGCTTTCTGCGCGCGGGTGTACCACCGCGTGCGAACCAGCACGTAACGGTAAAGCTGCCGAATTATGGTTCCGAGCTCCGCGCATTCGACGCGCCACGACAACACCCCGTGGCATGGTGGCCACATGTTGTCAACGCGGGATGGGGAGGCGGAGGCGGTGGAGGCGAACGTATTGGCGGCTGGCTGGACCGGAATTGGCAATTGGTGGACTATCTCGACCGCTCCGGCGACTACACAACCCACACTATTTGACGCACCGTGGAATCTGGTATGAAGTATACGGAAGCAACGAGTATCAGGAGACAATCCACTTCCACGAACAGGGCGCCAAGAAGCTGTTCTGGGACAACGGGATTGCGCGTGACATGGACGGCAAGCGTGTCCTGAGCGCGCACTACAATACGAGCGTGCCTTGGTGGAAGGAGAAGATCGGCTGGGACGCGTACATTGTCTGTAACAACGCACCCCGCTGGTCGGCCGTGATCGACTATGACTGGCTGACCAGCCCGTTGTTGGGGTTCGCGATCAGCCAGGACAACATCGGTGGACCAACATCACGGATCGGCACCGGCTCGCACGGTCGGTATTGCGACTACTGTAATGCCAAGTTCTTTCACTACTTGAAACAAACCAACCGCCTCGAAGCATTCCGCACCAAGTACGACAACATACGCGACTACGTCCAAGAGAACCTTGCGGATGTCATTCACGCAACACCGCCGTTTGTCAAGTCGCGTTGGGACGCTCGTCAAGCACAAGTCCTCGCCAAACTTGCCGCGCCGCCGGTCATGTCGGAGTACTTGAAGTTTCTGTATATGTCGCACTTGCATAATCTCGTGTCGTACTACCGCGATGCGAAGCTGATCGCCACGCGTGAAGGCCGGGAATACGACGTGCATGGTAACCAGGGCGGCGGTGCGATCGGACCGTGCCCGTACCAGGTCGCTTTATCCGATTTCGTGGACACAGTCTGGTTCGAGAGCGGTGGGATCAGCACGTACGATCAGTTCCAACACGGCTGGAATAATGCCAACGGTGCGTTTCGCTACATCATCGGTCGGGCCATGACCCGCGGTGCCAAGCCATTCATGTCGATGACAAAGTTCTACAAACAGACACCGGACCTGGTGGAGCACGAAATGGCCGAAGCCTGTGCGGGTGGCGGCGTCCTGTTTGTCAATCAGAGCAATTTCAGGAAGAAACCGCTTCTGCTCCAGAAGGTCACGGATTATTTTCGCTTTCGACACGCGCACCGAGCTTTGTTCACTTACGAGCAGACGACCCGGCATGCACAAGTCGCGGTTGTCTACTCCATTCCGTCCATGCTGTACTACAACTACGCATACGCCAACGCGCCTCCGGTGGTCGCGTTGTCGGGGATCGCTCGTGCTTTACAAGAAGGGCACGTGCCATTCGATATTGTATTGTGGAACCATCCGGAGATTCACGCCGACCAAGGCACGCTGGATCAGTTGAAGAAGTACCGGCTGGTTATTTTGCCCTCACTCCAGTGTGTCAGCGACGCCCAGATTAAACGCGTGGGCAAGTATCTTGGCAGTGGTGGCGTGGTTGGACTGATCGGTGAATGTGCCACTCGCAACGAGGATAATCTACGGCGGGGCTCGACGCCCCTTGCCGAGTGGCGGCGAAGCGGGCGCGTCGTGGATATCTTGCCGGCCGGGAAGAACTTCTTGGAAGTCCGCACCCGGGAATCTCACGCCACGCGCGCCCTGACCGACCAGGCCAATGAGTCCGTGCGTAAGGCACTGAGAGGTGACATGATCCTGACGGGCAACCTGCCTCGACTATTGTGGATAACACCATGGCGTCACGCAAACGATGTTCTCGGTGTGCATTTCGTGAACTACGATATCGACTATGAAGCGGGCAGCGCTCGGCCCACACCACCACTGCAAGTGACCCTGTCGGTACCGGCCGGAATGCCCGTGGAGGAAGCGGCCTGGCTCACCCCCGATGGGCACGTTCGCGCCCTGGCACTCCATGCCGGGGGACGACACGTCACCGTCACGATACCGTCGGTGCGCGTGTACGGTGTTCTGGTGATCGGCAAACACGGCTTGGACACGCCCCGCAGCCAGTTGCTGGCGGCGCGGGCGCGGCTGGCGCGGGCAACACTGGCCAGCGGTGGCAAGTGGGAGAAACTCGCGCCGCGCGCCACGCGCGCACGGAACCTGATCGAAGCCGCGGCGAACCACCCGAGCAACGCCGCCGATGCCCGCGATGCGGCGGCTGCGGCGGCCACATTGCTACCCGCGGCGCAGCAACAAAGTGATGAGGCATATCAGGAAGGGCTGCGCCGGTGCGCCGCGCCCGGCGACGCGCTTCGTGCGTTCGATTTCGGCGGGACCGATGCCAAGCCACCGTGGAAATGCGTTCAGGCAAGCAGTGCTTTCGATCCCGCCGCCGGCTTCGGCTGGCTGCCCGCCAACCGGCAGACGGATCCTTCGCCTGAAGAAACGTATTATGCCATGGCACATGACCACGGGGCGAAGTACCGTGGCAGCCAACCGATCGCCGGCACGCTGTTGTTCTGGCCCTATAAACAGCCGATCCCCGAACCGTTGCGACACAATCTTGGCGCCGGCGCGCCGTGCATGTTTCGCGTGAACCTTCCAGCCGGGAGATACCGCGTCCGCGTGATCACGACCAACCCCAGTTGGACAAATCGCAATTTTCTCGTGTCCGGCATGGTGCGCGTCAATGGTGCCGTGCGGTTGCTCGACGCGCCCCATGACCGGGGCGCCATCGTGGCGCGCGAGATTGTTGTCAATACGCGCGTCAACCGGCTCGATTTCACATTCGGTGGCCCGACCGGCTGGGCCGTCGCCGCACTGTTGATTTCGCCCGCGGACAACGCGGACTCGGATGCGCAAGTCACCGGTGGGTTGCGGACCTGGCACGTTAGCCCCCGATATGACAATCCCGACTGGTATCCGATCACCCAGGTGCAAACGCCGCTGGAACAGCACCTGGATCAGCTTCCCACGCAGCAATGGACTCAAGTTCAAGCGCCGGAACACGGCCTGCCAGTGATTGACTTGGGCACGAACCGTGAAGCCTCGGTGGGAGATGTCGTCTATGCCGCGACCACCATCCAGTCCGCTGCACCGCGGACCACCGTGCTGCACTGCGGCGCGTCGAGCCAAGCACAAATCTGGCTGAACGGCGCGCCGGTCGGTTACATCCCAAATGAAAAGGGATTGCGCCTCGATGAGCTTGCATGCCCGGTGACGCTCAAGCAGGGCACCAACCAGCTGGTCATCAAACTACAGCGATTCTGGGAACGTCGCTGGATATTCTACGTGTCGAGCGCGGGCGCGGCGGACTGACCCGGGTTTTTCATGGTAGCCGTTCACGGTTCGTAAGAGGCTTAACCGCGGATGAACGCGGATGAACGCGGATATCTATGGGAAAGCGTTGGTTCTTGCTTTGTGTCGGACATGGCATCGATCGCTTTTTCGACATTGCCAACAGCACTCTTGGTTGTATTATCTGCGTTCATTTGCGTTCATCGGCGGTTTTCAGACTTCCGAGTCGTGAACGGTTACCCTTCATGGGCGTTCTGCTGCGGAGCCGCAATTCGGGCCAGGCCCGCGAAGAACGTGTTGTTGCGTGTTTCTCCGGATCTCCCGAACCCACAAGTAAAGTGCCCCTTTATTCGTCGCGCGACACGCAACTAAATCCATAGCCTACCCGCTTTTCATCTGGTAGTATGATACCAGTAGGTTTGCGGTTGTGGTTGAACCCCGGGCAAGGAGTTACTTTTCCATGTCGAGTCGAACTGAATCGACAACCGGACGTCACGCCGGCGATGCGGAGACCACTCCGCCGCTTGAGTCCGGAGATCATTTGACACGCCCGGAGTTCGAACGGCGTTTCGAGGCGGAGCCCGGCGTAAAAGAGGCTGAGTTGATTGAAGGAGTCGTATATATGCCGTCTCCCGTTCGGTACCGGCACCATGGCAGACCTCACGCCCACCTGATCACCTGGTTGGGTGTTTACGAATCAGAGACGCCTGGTGTGGAGACCGCTGACAGTAGTACGGCACGTTTGGATCTCGACAACGAACCCCAGCCAGACGCGATTCTGCTGATCGCACCGGAGCGCGGTGGACAAGCGAGAATCAGTCCGGAGGACTTCCTGGAGGAAGCACCGGAACTTGTCGCGGAGGTGGCTTCGAGCAGCGTCAGTCTAGATCTCAATGCCAAGATGCGTGTTTATCGGCGCAACGGTGTCCGCGAGTACATCGTGTGGCGAGTTATCGATTGCGAATTCGACTGGTTCATTTTACGAGATGGGGAATACCAGCGGATCCCGCAAGACACCACGGGAGTGATTAAGAGCGAGATTTTTCCCGGCTTATGGCTGGATACACATGCCCTGATTGCCAGCCAGCTCGGCCCGGTCCTCGCCACGCTGCAACTGGGCATCGCGCGCCCCGAGCACGCCGCTTTCGTCCAGCAGTTGAGTGGGGGCGGGATCAAGTGAACGCGCGCGACGGAAGCGATTAACCGGCCCTTCACTGCTCGGGAGGGCGCATCACAGAGACCAACCAAGTCCCGTGTTTCTCGCGCGTTCCCACGATCCGCCTACGGCTTGAGTAGTTCGAGTGCGGCGGCGCTCATCGCCGTGATCCCGGTCACCAGCGTGGGACGCGGATCGGGATAGTAGATCGGCGAGTGCAGCGACAGGGGCTTGCTGAGCTCCTTCATATGGTCGGCGGACAGCGAACCGAGCCAGAACATGAAGATCGGTACGTTGCCGCGCGCGTAGAGGCCGAAATCCTCGGCGCCCATCACCGGTGGCGCTTCGACGACATTGTCGTCGCCAATCGCGGCGCGGATCGCGGGCAATACGCGATCAACCAGCCGCGGGTCGTTGTGGACGGCGTCGGTTCCCTCACTAAACGCAACGGTTGGCTCCGGCGCCCCTGCCGCGATCGCGATCCCTTTCGCCTTCCGCTCGATCGCCTCGCGCAGTTGCTTGCGGACCTCCTGCGAGTAGCTCCGAATC
>CAZSOG010000275.1:0-6704 GCA_964607555.1 uncultured Pirellulaceae bacterium
GGAATGGGCGGTATTGCCGGCATGACAATGAGCGGTGGACACTGTCCGTCGGGACAGGAAGCGACAAACGGCACGTCTGGTGGATCGGTATCGGCCGTTGCAGGATCCAACGGGGCGTCGTCGTCCGGCGCTTCGCGCGTACCGGCCGTCGTGGACGCCGCGCGGGTCGGCTGCGCTGGTGTCGTGAATCTAGCCGACGGTATGCGGAGGCACCCCGAGCTGGGCAGGGTCATGACACTCGCCATGACCGCCCAGAAAACACCAGATTTTATTACTGGACGACGTCCGTTAGCCATCGATTTGGTCCAATACCGCGCACAAAAGCTCCTCGGAGTTTATCGGCTCGTGCACCCGTAAACTTGACGCAAACGGTAAAGTCCATCCAAACCGAAGCGGCGCATGCACAAGTCCCGGTGGATTATACTCCAGGCGGTTAGGTTCGTCCAAGTGGATCGTGAATTGGCGCGGTCCGTTCTCCCGTTGGTCGAACTCGCACAGGACATTTCAAAGGGGCGGCAGCATACTCGTGCACCGTCTCCTTGCTACAACTGGCGAATATGGAAGCCCCCATCCACATTGATACGATCGCCGGTCGTGAAGGGGAATGCGTCTTGCACGAGCGTCAGGACGGCCTTAGCGACGTCGTCCGGATTACCCCAGCGACGAATTGGTGTGAGGCCACCGGCGATCAACCGGTCGTACTTATGGCGCACGGCGGCCGTCATATCGGTGGTGATGATGCCGGGGCACAACTCGTAGACCCGAATATTGTCTTCCGCCAACCGAGCCGCGAACAACCAGGTCATCATTTGCATAGCGGCTTTGGTCATGCAGTAGTCGGCGCGGTTCAGGGAAACGGCATACGCGGAAATGGACGAGACGTTGATGACGGTCCCCCGTTCAACCTGGCCCGCCGCGCGCATCCAATTCGTGACGGCCTGGGTCAGAAAGAACGGGCCCTTCAGGTTCGTGGCGAATACCAGATCCCAGCTCTCTTCGGTCGCCTCGAGCACATCACGGCGTCCGACGGAAGTGATGCCGGCGTTATTCACGAGCACATCGACGCGGCCAAACGCGTCGAGGGTCCGCGTCAACAGCCGCTGGCGATCGTCCGAGCTGCCGACCGAAGCCTGCACGGCAATCGCTCGTCCCCCGGCGTTCTCGATCTCCGCAACGACTTCCATGGCAGCGTCGGAACGCGACGCATAGTTCACCGTGACCGCGTACCCATGCAAGCCAAGCGCGGTGGCGATTCCGCGCCCGATCCCTCGTGACGAGCCGGTTACGATAGCAGCGGGAAGATTCGACATAGTAGAAAACTCACACTCAAGCATGTAGGTTGAACGTCCGCGTCCGTGGAAGAAGTGGAGACACGCCCGACCGAGTCAGTCCTGTACCGGCATTTGCCACTAGTCAAGTTCTATCCGATTCACGGCCGAAAAAAAAGCGGAGCGTGCCGGGTTCGGCACACTCCGCTCGGTGGTCCCTGGCACCGGAGCGAACCGTGTCGCTCCGGTGCACAGTTACGAGTTCCATCGCGAAGCACTTGCTGCGGCAATCGACCCAGAAATCGCCGTGGTCAGCAAGAATTTGCTCCAACCCAGGAGGGAGGGCTGCAACGGTTTCCCGCAAAACCGACGCGGTCGATGGAACTGTCATAGTTTCTGTGTTTGCTTTTGGTAACGCATGACGCGTGTCATGCGATTTCTATTTCTCCTTGTGGGACCGCTTCACAAGACTGCCGCGGCAACGTCCTTGTCCGCCTCTTCGACAGGTCTCCATCGTACAAAGTTGAAGCAAGCGATTGTGACACGTTCTTACTCAATGACCGCCAGTGCGGGCTGGGAAACACGAGCCAACAGTTCGGACAACGCCGCGGCGGCAACCGCGGGTACAAGGCCAAGCAATGTCGTGCTTGCCAGCGCCGTCATCAGGGTGTTCACGGGAACGTGTGTCGGATTCTCAATTCGAATCGGGCATCCTTCCACGACGAATTCGCAGCTGCCGCGATCGGTCGCGACGTGCCGCACTGCCAACTCCAGATCAGCATTCGATCCGATCCAGTAAATTGGCGCTGGGCAGGCGATCGAGGCCCAACAGAGCGCGGGGTCATCGGCGTTCAGGATGACAACCGTGTCATCCGCAATCGCGTCCAGCCGATGTCTCACACTTGAAACACTGGCCTCTCGATCCGCCGTGTTTTTCAAACGGCCAATCCGAGAACACGTAATAGCGACAATGTCTGGGCAGCACAAGATCGAATTTTCAGATCCGTCGGAAATTCCGGAATTCGGTTGATTGACAATCGTGCAGTCCGCCTGCTCGTCATGGGCAAGCGCTTCCAGAAGCGCCGCTGGGTCCGTACCTGGTTGGATGATTTGTGTCGTTTGGTTCTTTTCCCACATGAGTGCCGTTGCGATCAGATGCGCGGTTATGTCCGTTTCGCCCCCACCCAATAGTTCGATAATGCGCCCCCGATATGTGCCGCGCCACCAACGGGCCAGGTTCCTCAACGCACGCACCGGATCGGCCACATGGAGAGAAAACGCGCCGGGAAACGGTTCCATGTCGGCCACCGTCGTGACGACACCGAGTGCCGCGCGCATCAGCGCGTGCGTCGCGGCTCCGGCAGCAGACTGGAAGTTGGGGCGCGGAAGCTCCCAAAAGACGTCTCCCGATTCCACTCGGCTGCTGTCGACCGTGATGCGCCGCACCGGTTCGCACAGGCCTCCGAGTGGCGGCAATGTGGCCATGCGAAGATGGCCGCCCGTGATCCGGACAAGTTGGTCGATCGACAGGTCAATCATGAAAAATCCAGCGTAGGCTGATTCGTGGTCGTGAGGTTCGGAAAATGAGTTGGAGGACCAAACGCCGGGTCAATTCCATTCAGGGCCAAGGCGCATTGGCAGGATTGCCGTGCTTTTAACCCGGACCGGGTCCGGGTGATAACCGTAGAGCCAATGCCGAGCGATCTCGCGATCGTCCATCGGGAGCCGGCTGACGCCGCTGATCTGGTGCGTCTCTTCGCCTTTTCCGGCAATCACGACGGTATCGCCGGGGCGGGCCGTGGCGAGCGCCCATCGAATGGCTTTGGCACGGTCCGGGATCACATGGAATTTGTTCTGTTCTTCAACGCCGTCGAGCACGTCGTGCGCCATCTGCAACGGCTTTTCGTAGCCGGGATGTGCGGGCGTGATAACGGGAATATCGGCACTCCGTTGCGCGACGCGGCCCAGCCTGGCACGGACGGCACTCTCTTGCCAGAAGGACGGTCCGAATACGCAAACCACGCGTCCGGAAGTTACTTGCCGCGCCGTGTGCAACGTCGCGGCGAGTGCGTCGGCCGTACGGGCCTGATCAACGAACACCGAAAAGTCCTGGCCACATTCGAGCCGTTCCAGGCGGCCGGGAATCGACTCGACCGACTCCAGGCCATGCACAACGGTCGCTAAATCGAATCCGAGGACCAGACCGAGAGCGGCGGCGGCCATGCAGTTATAGACGTGCGGATCACCAACAACGCGTGTCCGTACCGGCACCGTTTCACTGCCGGCGGTGAGCAGAAAGGTCTGTTCGCATTGGCAGCGCTCGGTGATCGTCGCCCGCAATTCGGCGTTCTGACGCATCCCGAACGTCATGACGGGCACATCTAGCTCGGAGACCAGGGCATGGCTTTCCGGATCGTCCACGTTGACGACAACGAAGCCGCGTGTCTTAAGATGTTTGAAAAGGCGTCGTTTGGCCCGGTGGTAGTTCTTGACGCTGCCGTGCAAGTCCATATGGTCGCGCCGCAAGTTCGTCAGGACGGCCGCATCGAATTGAAGGCCCGCGACATGCCGGTAGGCCAGTGCTTCGCTTGACACCTCGACGACCGCATGGCCGCATCCATTAGCAACCATGCGCGCCAACCCGCAAGCCAACGCGGCCGGCTTCGGCGTCGTGCTGAGTGGCACGCGACGAACATGGCCATCCCAGTGTTCGAGCGAGTGAATTGTCCCGGCCGATTGGCCGGCGGCGTGCAACATGGCTCCGATCAAGACGGCCGTGCTGGTCTTTCCGAGCGTACCGGTAACCCCCACGGTCTTCAGTTGTTGATCGGGCTGGCCGGCCAATTGTTGACAAATGCGCCCATAGGCTTCACGCGAATCCGAAACAATGCAGGTCGGCACGCGTGTCGGCAGCAAACGCTCGGCAACCACGGCCACGGCGCCGCGTTCCACCGCCAGATCGACATGATCGTGGCCATCATGATCGGTGCCAACCATGGCCACGTAAACATCACCCGGGCGGCAATCACGCCAGTCACAGGAACATGCGTGGACTTGAATATCGTCGGCACCGACAATCTGGCCGGAGGCCAGCAATTCACGCAAGTGGATCCCACCGGGTTGGTGGATAAGTAGCTGCATCACCTGGGCCTCCTTGCCTCGGATTAGCCGCGTTGCGGGGCTTGTCATGGCGTTCCCACCGGCGTCTCTGACGAGCCGCCGCGGGGAGATTGGGACTTCCGTGTCCGCTATCTGGGTCACGCCACTTGGCGATTTACTTGCTTACGACGAGCGGGATTGTTCGACATTTCGCCGATAATGTCAAGGCAAATTTCGGCGCCTCGCGCAGACCCGCGAATTGCTCCACGATTGCGGATTTTCATGGGTAAAATCCGCGTTTCCCACTGGACAGCCACACGAATACCCGGCCACAATGTACGGTAACCGTTCACGGAGCGGGAAAAAACCGCCGATGTTCTCGCCAGTTTTTCTCCACCAATCCTCGGTCATGCGACGCACTCGAGAAATGCGGGCAAGAAAATCAGAGGGCGAGAATATGAAAACCCTTGGTTTTTCTTGCCTTGCTCCGTACATCATCCCTGTTCCTCGCTGCCGGATACCCTGCCATGGCGCCACGCGATTTTGACATTGACGGTTTGGCGACGTATTTGCATTTGACGCCGCCCCAGGTGACGCGCATGGCCACGCGTGGTACGTTGCCCGGCCGCCGGGTTGGCGGCCAGTGGCGGTTCTCGGAAGCCGAGATCCACCACTGGCTCGAGGATCGCATCGGTGCCTCGGAAGATGACGATGCCTTGGCGCATATGGAAGGCCTGCTGGAAAACAAAGCCGCCGGTGACACCGAGATCCGGATTGGCGAACTGCTGCCAATCGAGGCGATTGCGATACCGCTCAATGCGCGCACCCGGCAGTCCGTGATTACACGCATGGTCGAGCTCGCCGCGCAAACCGGCTGGTTGTGGGATCCGGAGCGGATGGCGGAAGCCGTGCGTGCTCGAGAAACACTCCAATCGACCGCGCTGGACAACGGGATCGCGCTCCTGCACCCGCGGCGACCGCAAACCGGGATCCTCGAACGCCCCCTCGTCGCGCTCGGTCGAACAGCGGCCGGGATCCCCTTCGGTGCAACGCGTGGCGGTTTGACCAATCTCTTCTTTCTCATCTGCTCGGTGGATGACAAACAGCATTTGCGCACCCTTGCCCGCCTCTGCCGTCTCATCGGCGATGCCGGCCTGCTCGCCGATATCCGAAACGGCGAACACGCCTCCGCGGTGCGCGAGATTATTGAGAATTACGAGACGCGGCACTTCGAATGACGTCACCGGAGCCGCGTCGCACACCCGTCAAGAAACGTCGGCAAACCTTGACATCGAAAAGGGACGTCGAAATTGCGCGTCCACGGCGGACGCGCGCTCCGCGGTAGTCAAGCAAGGTGCAAACCGCTCCTTGCGCGGCACACGTGCCTGACCCGCAACCGGAATCCGGGAGACACGCATGGAATATGGTCCCACCAAGACATTGTTGATCGGCGCCGCGCACCACCCGGAATTCGCGGAGCCCGTGCGCTATTTGGCCGAACGCACGGACTTGGACCGGGCGCCGACCGTTGCGGCGGCCCTGGACCAATGGCGGCGGCGCGGTGAAGCGTGGCAGATCGTGATTTTCGCCCAGGCGCGGCCCGGGCAATTCGAGTCGGCCGACATCGAGCGGGTCCATCGCGCCATGCCGCTCACCCGATTGGCCGCGTTGCTCGGCAGCTGGTGTGAAGGCGAGTCCCGGAGCGGGCATCCGTGGCCGGGCGTCCAGCGTGTTTACTGGCATCAGTGGACCGCACGCTGGGCCGGTTCCCGGGCACTCGATGCGACTCCCACCGGCTGGATGTTACCGCGCACCGCGTCGCCAATCGAACAGATGCAAGACGCCTTGCACCATCCGCAACCCGGATTTCAAGGCACGGTCGCGATCGCCACCACGCGCAGTTCGTTCTACGACGCATTGGCGCACGCGTGTTGTGATGTGGGACTACGCGTCATCCGTTTTGGCGCGGCCGACGACGCATCGCCCGCGACCGTCGATATCGCGCTTTGGGAACCTTGTGCCGTTCGCGGCCATGGGTGGGAACAACTGGCGGAAGTCGTTGCCCAATACGCCCCCGCGCCAGTGATCGCGCTGCTGAATTTCCCGCGCTATCATGATTTGCATCACGCCCGCGAGCTGGGCGCGGCGGACGTGCTGACGTGCCCGTTCCTACTGCCCGATCTCTGGGCATCGATGCATGCCGTGCTCAACCACTAGTGGCCTCGTCCGGTACCACCAGGGTCAAATATGTTCTTTTGCAACTTTAGCCCAGGAATCGCAGACACCCGACATCAACTCCCGTGGCGGCTGAACCTCGACCCAAAAACTTGACTCAAG
>CAZSOG010000276.1:0-6702 GCA_964607555.1 uncultured Pirellulaceae bacterium
GCAGATGGCCGAATTGCGGCTCCGCAGCAGATCGCTCATGAATAATCCGGGCTAGCGGGAGGCCCGCAAGCCAGAAGGGAGTATGCCCTTGTTCCGCGGCGCTCCCGTTGTTCGCTTCGAAACATGCGCGCACGGTGCGCGCATGTGGCAGCCTAAGAGTCTAAACAACCATCGAAAAAGACCGTTTGGCAAGAGCACCCGAATCGCTCGTCTTCTTGCCACGAGATATTCCTGCCTACGCTTCGCGCGCGGCAATACGGTTCATTGGAACTGCCGCACGTAATGGCGGTCCGGTTCGCTGAGCTTCGCAACGGGGACCGTGATTTCCCGGCCGTCCTCACACTGAAGCTTGACCTCGGTGCCCTCGACGGAGAGCAACCGGGCCCGCATTTTGAATGTCCCGCTGGCGTCCGTCCATTCGCGAACGATGTGTTTCTTGACCGGCTGATCCGAGCTGGTGGCACCTTGCTTAGACATCGGCTTGACCATGGCGCCGTCGCCGCCCAAGTTGGCGGGCACGTAGCATAGCAACAACCGGTCATCGGTTGCCGGGATCGCGACGAATAATCTGAGCCGGCAAATGAGATAGTACCGCTCGTCAAGAGTCAGCTTGCTGTGCGTGGACGCGCGTGTGTCCGTTTCGAGTCCCGCGATCGGTGGCAGGCGGACAAGCATGGCCCCCGATGTCGTGTCACGAATCTCGAAATGGTTCGCGTAGCTCGTGAGGTAGAAACGTGGATCCGTCGTGGGCAGGAAGTTACCCCCTTCGCGTCGCTGAATCAAGCCGTTGCTGAAAAGCCCCTGTGACGTGCACACGTCACGGCCATTGGCGGTAGGCACGACGTACTTGACGGAAGTATGCTCGTACGCAAACACGGCGAGACGACCGATGCGAATCACCGCGAGACCGGTGGGGGAGCTGCTGGTGCACCACAGCCCAAAGGCGGCTCCGTTCGCCGACGCGCGAACGTGCAATTCGTCCCTAACGCGGTAATGTCGCGACAGCGTCCGGCTGGTCGCCGGACGCGTCTGCCGGTCATTCAAGACGACTGCTCTCAGTGAATTGGGATCCACAAGTGAAAAGTACAAACGATCCAGCGGTTTCATCCCGGTCGACGAGCAGACCAGCAGGGGGCCCTTCGTGGCATATCCCATGACCATTTTCTTGATGACGCCAGAAACGGGGAATGGGTGCGCGCGTCCTTTCTTGAGTGTCGTGAGCGACCAGGACGCAAGCCGCAAACTCAACGGGTCCAAGACATAGACGCGATCCGTGCCGGCCGCGATCAGCGCGTCCTCGGGAGCTGGAATTGTGAGCACGGCCGCGCGTTTTTGTAAATCGTAAACCAAGGCCTTGCCCTCAGCGCCGAAGTGCAAGATCAGAACGCGACCATCCATGCCCTGGACAACACGCGTGATCGTCGCATCAAATGCCTCGACAAAGGGTCTGCCGCCCTCGATCGGCAGCGGATCGGTATTGGGGGCGAGCGCATCGCGCGGCCCGGAGAACTTCGACGTGCGCACGTTGTACTCGGCGGGTGCCGTGTAATGTTCATCACCATCGACATCCCAATAGTGGACTTGAAATAGATAGATGTCGGTCGGCGTCGTAAGGCTTGCGGCCCACCCGCACTTCGCGCCGTTCTTGGTGATAACAAGCGGCACGGCTTTCATCCGCGGACTCAGCCGACTCCAGGGCCCCGGATCATCGAGGTCGGGCATCGCCGCCACGCGATCTTTCCGGATATACAGCAGTTCCAGCCGGCGGATCCGCCGCCTCGGGTCGATCACCGGCACGGTCACTTTGTAGGATCGACCGGTCTTCCCGCCGGGGAGTGGTGTAAGTTGCACGGCGCCGACGCGCCCGGCGAGCATGTCGGTCAGCTCGGACTTTGGGATCGCGAAGCCAATCTCCGTGCCCGTGACCTTGGCCACCGAGACACCGATCAGGATGCCCGTATCGGTAACGACCGGACCGCCGGAATTCCCCAGGTTGATGCCGACGTCTACTTGGATAAAAACGGTACGGTCGTGATCGTCGCGGCGAATACTCGATACGATTCCGCGTGAAACGGTCGGTGACGGACTGTGGTGGCTCGTCGTCAGCAGTTCGCCGAACGGAAAACCGAGGATATAGACCGGCACCGTCTCGCGAACCGCGACCTTGGATTTGATGTCGAGCGGCGCGGGAAGATCGTCACCCTTGACTTGCAATACAGCGAGATCCCGGCGCTCGTCGATCGCCCGGACCTCGGCCTCCAACTTCGCTTCGCGGCGCGTGCCGCTATAGAGCACGCATGTGATCTTCCCCGGCAGGGCGCCTTTTTCGCCAAGCACATGCGCGTTCGTGACGATGGTTGCCGACTTCCCTTCCTGTTCGATAACGAACCCGGACCCCGAAAGTCCGCCGCGTGGAGTCACCGCCTGAATGTAGACGGTGGCGTCCTTCAACTTTGCCAGAATCTCGTCGGGTAAGCCGGATTCGGCCCAACTGATAACGGGACATAGCGTAATGCCCAATCCGAAAGCGATACGAATCAGCACGGACATGTCACGTACCCCCGGAAGACCATGAGATATGTACAGAGCAAACGAGACTGAGGATAACATTGTGGCATTGCGATCGCAAGCAATACACGCCATGCTGCTGGCGTACTGATCCCATTCACCATCGACGGATACCGTGGTTCGAATCCGGGCCAGACCCTCAGGCTGGCCTGTATGAGAACGCGCAGTCGCTGCAGTGAGTTTTGTTGCGCATCGAGCCGATGCGTGGTGTCGCGGATTGCCATTCTCCTTGTGTAACGCTTTCGGCGTAAGGAGATGGCGCGGGTCGTGTGCCCTGTGGAATGTAACCGTTTCGCGGTAAAGACATGAACACGGACAGAGCGCCAATGGCCCAGGGGTTTCTCGCATTCAATGTCGCGCGGTACCATAACTCCGGTGCGTCGAACCGTTTTTCACACGCACGCCATCTCGCTCTGCCACGAACACGGTCTTTATGCCGAAGGCGTTACACTCCAAAGGTCTTGGCAGGAATAAGGTTTTGCAACGCAATAGCCGGGAATTACTGGAACAAACGGTCCAACAGTATGAAACCACCGGTACGGCACAACACCACTTTACCGGTTTTTTTTACTGGGCCAGCAGCTGGCACACAGCACGCTGGGTGGTCGTCAAAGTTGCCTGCCGCGTTAACCCGGGTTATTCATGCGCGATCTGCTGCGGAGCCGTAATTCGGCCATCTGCGGCGTCAAAAGACAATGCGTCTGTGCTCACGTATTAACAATATGTTCCGCAGACGAATTGCCCTTTTCCTTGCATCTGTCTCGACTTACGGCCCCTCGCGACGAACTTCATGAATAATCCGCGTTAACCCGGGTTAAGACATAAGAAGCAAAGGGCCGTGAACGGCTACCATATGACGATGCCATTGAAGTGTTGCAGCTGACGATCGATTGGTTGGTTAACCTTCTATCTGGCCGTGATGTCACTGGAGCCTCGGCAGACAATTCGAACATTGATACGTCGGTGGAATTCTCCCGGATTGAGGGGCCCCGGCAAAGCAAGTTTTCCGATCTTTATCGCGTCTATGACCGGCTAAGGGCGCAGCGGCAATCCGATGAATCAGCTCGGCGAGACTCAGTGAGGGAGTTTTGTGAGCATCATCCCGACATTAGTCCTGTTGATGCCCGCGCGGCACTGAGACACCGAATTTCGCGTATACGCCACCCGTAAACATGAAGTTGGCGAGGCCAGGATCCTAGGTTTCAAATCGAGCGATTGTCCCCGCGCCCTCGAAATCATCCCTCCCTTACTTATCAGACGCGCCCGCTGCGCGCATCCAAGTCACGGCACACTTGCACTGTCAACTGTTGGCTCGCGGCAGTCGCCATGCTTGATTTGATTCGTGCGCGTGCGAACGCGAGTCACGAGAAAACGCGTCCGCTATTGTCGGCTGTTTTGGTGCGAGCGTCACAAAAGCGTCACATAGAGAGCCGTCTCGATTTTTGTGCAATTTCTTTTTGCAGTCCATTCAGGGTCGATGTCACGTTCTGTCGCAATCTGTTGACTATGAGACGCGTCACATAATGCGCAACGCTTGAGCGATCATGTCTCGCGTGTTTACGATGCAAAAGTCAATTAACGAACACGCGGAGGGCCACAAACAAATGACACAGAAGATCTTTTCAACGGCAGAGACGGCACGACTGCTTGGCACGGATCCTTGGCGAGTTCGTCGTCTTTTTGAGTTGGGAGTGATCGACGATGTACCGCGAATTGGGCGACATCGCGTGATCTCGGCAACGATGCTGCCACTGATCATCGAAGCCTTGCAAAAACGTAATTGGCTAAAGCGCGAGCACACGGCACGCTGTGTTGCGGAGGAAGACAATGGACTTGCGAATTGACCCCAGCGAGCTGCGACCGCTCGTCCGCGAAGTGGTTGAGGAGGTCCTTTCGATGCTACCGCAATGCGACGAGCCGAGGCTTGGTTGGCGCGAAAGTGAAGCAGCAACGTTGTTGGGGATGGCGCCGCATCAGCTTCGCGATCGCCGCCTGGAGGGCCGAATACGCGCCACCAAACTCGGGCGCTCTTGGTACTACAGCCGCGACGAGCTGATCAAGATGCTCGCCCCGAAGGAGTAGCAGCCCAGGAACCCCATGACAAGACGAGCCCGCGCGAGGCACGCACCTCGGCGGGCGTTAACTAGATCGGCATGTCCGCAGACACCCAACAAGCCTAGTTGCGAGTGTACCACGG
The DNA here is from genome assembly GCA_964607555.1 of uncultured Pirellulaceae bacterium. Classification (GTDB taxonomy): domain Bacteria; phylum Planctomycetota; class Planctomycetia; order Pirellulales; family Pirellulaceae; genus JAJSAJ01. Next base: position 4,766 of record CAZSOG010000276.1, read on the forward strand.
ACAGCCTTGTTTTTCAAGACTTTAGGAGGCTCGTAATCATGGCAACATCAACGGTTCTCGAACCAGTGGTAGAGAATATACCCGCGGACCTGAGGAGCACGCCGCGATGGGTCTTATGGAAAGTTGAAGCAAGGTCACGACGGCCTGCCAAGGTGCCGAAGCGTGTCACTGGTACAAATGCCCGGGTCTCCGACCCCGCGACCTGGTCGACTTTCGACGAGGTTCACGACGCATATCGCGACAACCCCGGAACTTTTAGCGGTGTGGGTTTCGTGTTTTCAGCGGACGATGCTCTTCTCGGCATTGATCTCGACCACTGCCGCGATCCCGAAACCGGTGAAATCGCGGAACCCCACGCGTCGATCGTTCGAGAGCTTGATAGTTACACCGAAGTGTCACCGAGTGGCACTGGTGTAAAAGTGTTCTTGCGCGGCGAAATACCGCCGGGCGTGCGCAAACAAAACCATGAAATCGGTCTTGAAATGTATCAGGCGGGAAGGTACTTCACGGTCACCGGCCGCCATGTGCCGGGCACGCCAACCAGCGTCAATGAACGCTCCTCCCAACTCGAGCAGCTGATCCGCAGATTTCTGGTCACGCCATCGGAGACCAACGCCAACGCCGAGTCGCCTGGCGACAACGCGGGCAACATAAATACTGCCCGAGCAGCGTTAGCTGCACTGAACCCAGAGCGTGCCGACGGCTACTGGACCTGGCTAGAGGTTGGCATGGCCTTACATAGCGTGTCCGATGGCCTACAGGATGACTGGGACGAATGGTCACAGCAATCCCGTAAATACACCGCGGGCTGCTGCCACCAGAAATGGCGATCGTTCCATCGCACCTCGGGGGCATCACAAGTTCGGCTCGGGACCCTAATCCACTACGCCGTCGAGGACGGTTGGACGCCGCCTTGGCGTTCGCAACGAGGTCATGATCAGGACGATGTCAGTAACGGTGTGATTGCCAACTGCCAGACTCAGGAGGGGGCGAATGGCAGCCAGCCGAACCGTCGGTGGCCATCGAGTTGGCCCTCAATGGGATCGTCCTCGATGAAGCGTCGGTCGTCAACTCTCTCATGCTGCCTTACATCCGCACGTTGATATGGATGATTGACGGCATCAGGTTGAGCCGCGTTGAAGTCCTCCAATGGCTGCGGCAAGTACAGAGACAACGCAGCATGGCATATCGCCCGAGGCGGGAGTACGTTTTGTGTTTTCTGCATCAAAACCCACCTTAGGAGACGTTGCCTTGAGCGAAAACGTTGAATTATCCACTCTCAATGGATGTTTGTTGTTTATCTCTTCCAAGGAGAAGATGTCAGGAGACGCAAGGATCCACATAGAAGCCAACTGTGACCACATTGCCGAGTTTCATCGTAGTAACCTTGCCATACCCGCGTACTGTCGTCAAGTAGCAGACACCAAGTCGGCATGACCCACGGAGGCGAGAACTTGAAGCATCGGACGGTCGCACATCTTTGGCAAACGCGATGACCGACCCGGCTTGACCGTGGCCGATCGAGCTGACCGGCGCGGATTGGGATAGCTAAGAAAAGGCCGGCGAGCGCGTGCCCCGCGGGGCAGCGCCGCGGCCTTTGCCAGTCGATATAATTGCGATCCTATGCGATCGCCAAGTGATCTTGCCGCGTTACACGCGATACCCTTCGCGAAACTCGCACATCGCGCAGCCCCACGTCGGCCGGTACAAGAACTGGTAGCTGTCTATTCTGTGCGCAGCACAAAGCCCTCCGGGCAAATTGTGTTCGGCCTCGATAAATCATTTTGTCAGGGGCGTAGTGATCCGTATGTGAGCTTTCGATTCACACGCCAGCAAGTTCTGCTTCAGGATCGTTCCAGCTCCGTCTCGTTGGAGTTGGCTACCTTTTCCGGCTCGGCTTGAGCTTGGACGCCCAACTTCGCGCGGATCAGGACGAG
>CAZSOG010000277.1:0-6702 GCA_964607555.1 uncultured Pirellulaceae bacterium
CGGCCCCCGCCCAGCTCGTCTGGGTGGAGCCAGTGATTTTGCACTACGGCGGCGCACGCACTAGCCCCTCTTCTTCCCGCCGGCTTAATCCGTGTCAGAACCGCGATCTAAAGTTTCGACATCAGCATTTCCAAATAGCTGCGCCGGACAGGCTGTTCGAGCCCCAGTCGACGCGCCAATTCCACCAGCGTTGCCTGCGCCCGTGCCAGCGTCTGCTGATCCGCTAGGATCTCGAGTTCGATGAAGTTCCCCACGTCCGGCACTTCATCGACGGCGATTTCGATCGGCGTTTCATTCCAGATGCAGCGGCCGATGCGGCGGCGTTTGCGCACGGTGGCCACCGGGCGGAAACCAAGCGACTCGAGCAGCGCGCCGTAGGCCGCCGGACGATCGACACCGCTGGCAAGTGGGAGCTCGATTTCCCGACGAGTTTTCGTCGCCGTATCGATCTTGGGGCCTTTGTACGTAATGAAGTTCTCCGCGCCAATGCTGCGAATGCGTAGGGCTTCATCCGTGACGGCGAAGTCACGAACCGGGTGCGCGAAATACCAATCCGCCTGGTGCGCCGGTTCACTCCAACGGACCTTGAAATCCGCCAATTGTTCGACAACCAGTGCCGGGTCCTCGATGGCGTATTTGTTCTCGACTTCATATTGCATGAGACGATATTCCTCAACGTGCGTCTCGATCAATGTTCGTCAGCGGGCGCTGGGGCGGCTTCCAGACGCTGGCGCAGTTGACGCGTGGCATGCAGCGGATCGTCGGCGCCGACAATGCCGTGCGCGACGGCGACGCGGTCCAATCCGGTGCCGAGAACGTCGCTCAGATTGGCTTCGCTGATGCCACCGATCGCGAATGCCGGGAGGCAAAAAGTCGCGTGCACTCGACGCAGAAAATCGAGGCCCGGATATTGCGCGAACGATTTGGTCGTGGATGGGAAGGTAGGCCCGCAGCCGATGTAATCGGCACCATCGCAAACCGCCTTTTCGACCTGTTGGATGTCGTGTGTGGAAACGCCGATCAACCGTCGCGGTCCGAGAATGCCGCGCGCGGCAGCGACGGGCAAATCGTCCTGGCCCAAATGTACTCCATCCGCATCGGCGATCGCCGCCAAATCGGGCCGGTCGTTCACGATCAACAGGACGTGCGTGCGCCGTGTCAGTTCCCGCGCCGCATGGGCCCGGTCGAGCAATTGGCGATCGGAAAGGCACTTGTCACGCAGCTGGATCATGTCGGCACCACCGCGCAAAACAGGCTGGAGCAGTTGCACGAACTGATCGAGTGTCGCACGTCCGTCGATCAGCGCGCACAAACGAACGCCCCGCAGACGCTCACGGCTGCCGCGTGTCGTCGTGATCGCGCGCTCGAGCATGTAGACTCGATAACGAATTCCTTCCACTTGCCGGGCCGCGTCAGCGGCGACGATTTTGCCGTATTCTTCCAGGCTTCGCAGCGCTTGTTCCACACGCTTGCAATTGGCCGCGACCACCGCGTGAAGGTCCGTCCGCCGATACTCGGCGACCGTCTCGACGTGCGTCCCTACATCATGGGTCGTGTCACGCGCACCGTGCAGCTGATCAATCGGAAGCACGGCGGACCAACTGACCAGATCGTGCCGCAGTTGCTTGCACAGACCCGCGAGGTACGCGTCCTCGCAACCAAAACGCAGGTATTCTTCCACCACGCGCAACCCTTCGAGACAACGATTGAGGTTGGCGTCGAGGATTCGATACTCGGTCAGTTGATCGGCGGGTTCACGGTGCGCCAGCGTGCGGTGCGTCACCGATCGGGGTGATGAAGAACGTGGGAATTTGGCATTCACGGTAGGGGCTCGATTCATCAGTTCGTGGGAGTTACGGACCGTTGATAACCGATGTTCTATTCTGCAGGCATGCATCGTAGCACATCGATCGGCAATCGGCATATCAGCTAATTGGCAAATTGTTTTTCTTCCGGCGGAATTGGTTCGCGCGGGCACGCCGCGAAACGGACGGGGCATGCCGCGGCGAACGTGGCCTGCTTCGGGTAAAAACCGCGGTGTCGAGCCGGCGAAAACGCCCAATCATGAGGATTGCAAAAGTTTCTAAGTTGAACGGCGGCAATAACTTGCCTTGCCGTGGCAATCCTTGCGGGTTACAATTCCAAGGCAATTTCGTCACAATGAAAACAACCCAGCACGGGATGCTTGGGAAAACACGTTTTGGGGTGCCGTTGGGATGCGAGCAGTTTGGCGAATCACTTGGTTGTGGCCAGGGCTGACGCGTTTGTGGTTTCAGGGCGAATGGACCGGCCTGGCCCAGGCGGTTGCCTTCGCGGTGTTGGTCAACTTGGCACTGTTTGCACGTTGGATCCGTCCCGATCTCGTGCCGCCTTCGATCGGTTTTGCCGCGGGAGCCTTGGCACTTGGAATCTGGGCCATGGGTCTGCTGCACATGACACGTCGTGGCGGCCGCCGATCCGATCCCGTGAATCCGGACAATCCACAAGACTTGTTCTTGCAGGCTCAGGAAGAGTATTTAAAGGGGAACTGGTCCGAAGCGGAGGCCATCGCAAGGAGTTTGCTTCGCGATAATCCGCGTGATTCGGAGTCCCATTTGTTATTGGCATCGATTTTTCGGAGAACCGACCGATTGGATTCGGCCCATCGATCCCTACGTCAGGCGGAACAAGCGGACGAGGATCGGACGTGGTCGGCCGAGATTCAGAGGGAGTTAGACATCCTCGAACGACTTGCCCAAGGGTCGGACTGAACGGCAAAACAGCGAGAATCGTACCGGTTGGATCCTTGGCGGTGAACAGATGTTCGTTTGCTTACCGCGAGAATAGAGCCGGAACCAGTTTACGACGTACGGTGGTATAACGAAGCTACGATACCACGCGAGTAGAATTGCAAACCCGGGAAAAATGCAAAATGACCAGGCCGACACGGGTCGGCTCGGTGGACCTTATGAGGGGGCGTACTCATGTATGAACGTTTTACGGACCGCGCGCGGAAGGTCATGCAACTGGCCAATCAGGAAGCGCAGCGATTTAACCACGAGTACATTGGCACCGAGCACATATTATTAGGCTTGGTCAAGGAAGGCAGCGGCGTCGCCGCCAATGTGCTCAAGAACCTCGATGTCGATCTGCGCAAGATTCGACTTGAAGTCGAGAAACTCGTCCAGAGTGGCCCGGAAATGGTCACGATGGGCAAGTTGCCGCAGACCCCGCGTGCCAAGAAGGTCATCGAGTATTCGATGGAAGAGGCACGCAACTTGAACCACAATTACGTGGGCACCGAACATATCCTGCTCGGCCTGTTGCGCGAACAGGAAGGGGTCGCCGCCCAAGTCCTGATGAATCTCGGCTTGAAGCTCGAGGAAGTTCGCGAAGAAGTTCTGAACCTGCTCGGCCATGGGCTGGAAGGTGGGGAAGCGGAACGTGGCGGACGCGAGTCGGGGGGCGAACCCCATGCGTCACCGAAGAGCGGCAAGTCGCGCACGCCTGCCCTCGATAGCTTCGGGCGCGACCTGACCGAATTAGCGCGTCAGAATAAACTCGATCCGGTGATCGGCCGGGAACGGGAAATTGAACGGGCGATTCAGGTGTTGTGCCGGCGAACCAAGAACAATCCCGTGCTCCTCGGTGAAGCGGGCGTTGGCAAGACGGCGATCGTGGAGGGATTCGCACAGCGCGTGATCAGCGGCAATATCCCCGAACTATTGGCCGACAAGCGTATCGTCGTGCTCGACCTGGCCATGATGGTCGCTGGAACAAAGTACCGCGGCCAATTCGAGGAACGAATCAAGGCCGTGATGAACGAAGTCCGGCGTGCCAAGAACACGATTTTGTTCATCGACGAGCTGCATACACTGGTCGGTGCGGGCGGAGCCGAAGGGGCCATCGACGCCGCGAATGTTCTGAAACCAGCACTCGCCCGCGGCGAGATTCAGTGCATCGGCGCCACCACGCTCGATGAATACCGTAAGTATATCGAGAAGGATAGCGCGCTGGCACGCCGCTTCCAAGAGATCATCGTCGATCCCACTTCGACCGCTGAGACGGTCGAGATCTTGAAGGGCCTTCGTGAGCGTTATGAAGAGCACCATCGCGTGCAGATCACGGACAATGCAATTGCCGCGGCCGTCGAAATGTCCGAACGTTATATCACCGCGCGCTGCCTCCCGGATAAGGCGATCGATGTCATCGATGAAGCCGGCGCACGCGTCCGACTGCGCGCCATGACCCGACCGCCGGACCTCAAGGAAATCGACGAAGAAGTCGAACGCCTGAATAAGGAGAAAGAAGAAGCCGTCGCGAATCAGGATTTTGAAAAAGCCGCCGCGCTGCGCGATCAGGCCGATAAACTGCGCAAGAAAAAGGAGGCGATTACCCGCCAGTGGCGCGAAAAGTCGCGCGAAACCGATGGCGTCGTCGATGAAGAAGTGATCGCCGAAGTCGTCTCGAGAATGACCGGCGTTCCCCTGACCCGCCTGTCAACCGAAGACAGCATGCGCTTGATGGAAATGGAGCAGGACTTGCATAAGCGGGTCGTCAGTCAGGATGCCGCGATCAAGGCCGTCTCCAAAGCCGTCCGCCGCAGCCGAAGTGGTCTCAAGGATCCACGCCGACCCACCGGCTGTTTTATCTTCGCCGGACCGACCGGCGTCGGCAAAACCCTGCTGGCCAAGGCACTCGCCGAGTTCATGTTCGGCGACCCCGACGCGCTGATCCATATCGATATGAGCGAGTATATGGAAAAGCATAACGTCAGCCGGTTGATCGGCGCCCCGCCAGGTTATGTCGGGTACGAAGAAGGTGGGCAACTGACCGAGAAAATCCGGCGCCGACCGTACGCCGTCGTGCTGCTGGATGAAATCGAAAAAGCACACCCCGACGTCTATAATATGTTGCTCCAGGTCATGGAAGAAGGACGTTTGACCGATAGCTTCGGCCGTAATGTCGACTTCCGTAATGTGATCCTGATCATGACCACCAACGCCGGGGCCGAAGCTATCAAGAACGAGTCGGCGTTCGGGTTCCAACGCCCCGATGATGACGCGTCCTACGAAAGTATGAAGGAACGTGTCAGCGAACATATCGAACGCGTCTTCCGGCCCGAGTTTCTCAACCGCTTGGATGATGTCATCATCTTCCGCCATCTGACCACCGAGGACCTTAAGGAAGTCATTGACCTCGAAATGTCCAGTGTGCGCCGGCGGCTTCAGGAACGTGGTTACCGTCTCCAGTTGACCGATGATGCCAAGGAGTTCTTGATCAAGGAAGGGTGCAAGAACCTCGAGTATGGTGCCCGCCCGCTCCGCCGTGCCATCGAGAATCGCGTGGAAGATCCGTTGTCGGAAGAGCTCCTGCGCGGCGAATTCCAGGGCAAGGACGAGATCGTCGTGGAAGTCGTGTGGGACGAAAACCACGAACGCATTCTCCGCCTGAAGTTCACCGGCAAGACCGCCGAACCAGATAACCCGGAACCACCCGTCGGCGCCGCCGCCGGTGATTCCGGCGAAACGGCCGACTGATACCGTGGACATCGACTGGCCGGGCATACTGGATCTGCTCGGTCGTTGGACATTCGTTGCACGACGACGCGTGAAAACAGACATGATTGAGTCTTGCCGGCACGGTTTGATTCTCATCCGTGTGGCTCGATTCGTGCGCGCAAGCATCTTGCGCTCCACAACGTGCTCACGTCTTCCTTGGTCATTGGACATTCCTTGTTGGATGTTGTGTATTCCAGGGCTGCATTGGCCCCAACGCGCGTCAACGGTACCGCCACAATTCGGGATCAGGCCCGCGCCGCCTCCTCCGGGCCTCATGTTTCAGGGGGCAACACAACCGGTGCCTTACGGCACCGGCAAGGGTTATGTCGGCCCTCCGGGCCTGTCGAAACTCCTTGATACCAATAACAAGCAACTACCGAGAAATGAAGTGATTCCAGCATTCTCAATGTGTTGGCGGGACGCCGATTACACCCCGTCCGGTGGAGTGCCGGTCGCGCCATGCATTACCAGCACGCAGCATGACATGCCCATTGCTTCGGCGTAACAAAGCAACGGGTTAGCAGCTGCGAACAGGCACAAAGATGCTGCCTGGCAAGGCGACGGCACTGGTTGCGTCCAACTGCCGGGGTTTTCTACAGACGCGATGCCACGCCACCCAAGTCGCGCTTCCGCCCCACCCGGTATCGACCTTCGATCTGTCTTTATCGATACCGCTTACCGGCTTTTCTCAAGTCACGTTCCCGGGGCGACGAAACATGAAGACGGTATAGTGGTCTCCGTGCGCACGGAGAGGTTTCACTGCACATCCCATCTTATCTACATTGCCTGAACTTCCAGATAAACTGACAGACGCACGACATGTCGACAGAATATGGCACAACTGGGGCTTCGCGGTCCGCGCGGTGGTTACGCCCGTTGGTTCAATGGATCAACGATTGGGGTGGGGTCGTGGTGGACGGGATCATGGCCGTTGGTGATTTTGCCTTATTCACGTGGCAGGCGCTTGGTTGGTTGGTCACGCGTTTACCGCGGCGTGAGACGATGTTACCGAATTTTTATCAGGTCGGCGTTTTGAGTCTTCCGGTGGTGGCGTTAACGGGCACGTTCATTGGCATGGTTTTGGCGGTACAGAGCCATTTCCAATTCAGTCAGATCGGGTTAGAAACACGTTTGGGCGCGGTGATCAACATGTCGTTGGTAC
>CAZSOG010000278.1:0-6694 GCA_964607555.1 uncultured Pirellulaceae bacterium
GACCTTCGGTCGCTTCCGTGCGGGGTCAGGAGACCCGCGCACAGCGCTAGGTCTTCTCGCGCCCCCACCGAGCTTGACTCGGTGGAACGCATGATTCTACACTACCCGTGGCACGCCCTCGTGCGCACCTCCCGCCCCCACCGAGCTTGACTCGGTGGAACGCATGATTCTACACTACCCACGTCTCTTGCTCGATGTTCGGTCCCATAAGCACGGCTAAACCTTGACCCAAGAACTTGACTCAAGATCATCAAATATCGGCCCCTAAGGTTTCTAATCGAAGGGCCCCGAGCATGGGCCGGGACGTCAAGGGCAAAGCCGTTGTCCAGGAATGACGGAACAAGGTACCACGGTTTGAGGAGAAACGCATGATGGTTTACAGTCGCACAGCCTTGACAGTCATCGTGTGCGTGATCGTGATGGGCGGCGCGGCGCGTGGCGAAGAGGCATCACGTGTCACGCAAAAACCGAACCTGGTGTTCGTGTTCAGTGACCAGCATTCGTGGGACATGCTTGGCTGCAATGGCAACCCGGATATTATCACGCCCCACTTTGATGAGTTCGCAAGGCAGGGTGTCCGGTTCACGCATTGCATATCGAACTCGCCGGTCTGCACGCCTTATCGCGGGATCCTGATGACGGGCCAGCACCCGCTCAATTGCGGTGCGATGCAGAACGATCTGCAGATTCTCCCGGGGCACGGCAACTATCTGGGCGAGGTGTTGCGGGACGCCGGGTATCACACCGGCTATTTCGGGAAATGGCATCTGTACGGCGGAGACCGCGTGCGTCCCGTGCCGGCCGGACCGTTTCGGTACGGGTTTGACAACGAGTTCTTGACCAACAACTGTACGTTGCTGTTTGACGCGCAGCATGCCTACTACTGGGACGGGAACGGACACAAGCAACTTTACGGTCAATGGGAACCGTATGCGCAGACGGACCAGGCGATCGCGTTTGTCAGGCGGCATGATAATGAGCCATTCGCCCTTTTTCTCTCATGGCATCCGCCGCACAATTGGGGACGCGCGCATGAGGGTTACCGTGCGCCGGAGGACTGCCTCGCCCTGTACGATCCGGCCAAGTTGCATTTGCGACCGAATGTCAAGGACTCGGCGTCGGTGCGGCAGAAATACCAAGGGCACATGGCGATGATCACCAGTCTCGATCGTGCGTTTGGCCGACTCATGCAACAACTGGCCGAACAGGACCTGGTTGACAACACGCTGGTTGTCTTCACGGCGGACCATGGTGACATGTTACTGTCTTACGGATGGCCGAATAACAAGGGCCGCGCGGAGGATGGATCGTGCCGCGTGCCGCTGCTGATGCGGTTTCCCGGCCGGCTCGCGCCGCGGACCAGCCGGTTGCTCATCGGCTCGTTCGATCTCATGCCAACGCTGTTGGGGCTGCTCGGACTGCCGGTTCCCACGACCTGTCAGGGAAACAACCTGGCCGAGGCGATTCGAGCACGGCGTGATGACGCGATCCAATCGCAGCCGCTGTTCTTCTTGCCGGCGGACTGGCGCGGTATTTATACGCGCGACTATACGTATTCGTTCACGCTCAATCCCGATTCGCCGCGTAACCGGGCATTATCCGATAACCTGCTGTACGATCATCGGAACGACCCGTGGCAGCTTCACAACCTGTTCAACTCACCCGAACATCAAGCGGTCCAGAAGCAACTGCATCAACAGACACTCCAGTGGATGAAGCGGTTCGGGGACACCGGATTCCGGTTCCAAGCATTGCTCGAACAAGTGGTGCGCGACGAAGATTGGCCGGACGTCAGCCTGCCGCCACAGTTCCGTCGGCGTGGCTGGGAAGGTCGATTGAAAGGCCGGCCGGTCGATTTTTTGCCGTTGAAGACGCCGGAAAAACCCGGCGTCGAGCTGTTGGACGGACTGGCGATCCGGCCGGCGGAAGTTGTGTCGGTCAGCGGGGAACGGTTGCGGCTTTACGGCAAACCACCACGTGGTTGGGCCGCGGGGACGAAGCTGCAACGTCTGCGGCCGCGGGGGCCCAATGCCGGCGTCCCGGCACCGGGGGCCATCGACCCGGATAGTATCGTCGTTCGGTTTCAAGGCCACGCATTGCAAAACGGCGTCGATTACTCGGCGGACAAGATGTACGGAACGTTGGGGTTGACGCCGCACTCGAGCGTGACGGATCAGGACGATGTGGAAGTGGATTACCGCTTCTCGCTGCGGCGAATCGACGCCATCGTGAGGGCCGCCAACGGGCAACGCGTGGTCCGCGAGGGCAAATCGCATCTTACCGTCCCGCTGCCGCCACAACTCGAGAAAACAGATCGCCGTTTGGCCAATGTGTTTGTCGACTATTTCAGTGACGGTCGCGACGTCGACGTGTTTCCGATCCAGCAGCGGGCCGCCGACGCGACGACGTTCAGCACACCGAATCGAATCCCCAAGACGCTGGCGAAAATTCGGCAAGGCAAGCCGGTGACGATCGTGGCGTGGGGCGACAGCGTGACCGCCGGCGGTGATGCCAGCGCGCCGGAGACCCGCTATCCGGCAGTCTTTGCGCGCCGGCTGAAAAAACGATTTCCACAAGCCGATGTCCACGTCGTGACCGTGGCGGTCGGTGGTTCGAATTCCCGGCAGTGGCTTTACCCCGATCGATTCCCCGGCCCGGTTCCGCAAGCGACACGCTGGCAGCGGCTGGTCGATGCGCGGCCGGACCTGGTTACGGTCGAGTTCGTTAATGACGCCGGCATGGCGCCGCAACAAGTCAACCAGGTCTATGCCGACATCCTGAACCGGCTGCGGAAAATCGATGCCGAAGTCATTCTAATCACACCCCATTTCACGATGCCGTCGATGATGCATATGCGGTCCCTGCGCGAACCGGACCGTCGTCCGTATGTGCTTGCGTTGCGGGCGTTCGCCAATCGGCGCCATGTGGCCCTGGCCGACGCGTCGTCGCGCTGGGGACACCTGGCCAAGGAGGGCATCCCTTACGTGACGCTGTTGCGCAACGGGATCAACCACCCGGACGATCGGGGCCACGCCATTTTCGCCGATGAACTGATGCGCTGCTTCGAATAATCGACGCGCGCGTGTTTGTCTAGAGGCGGTAACAAAACTGGTAGCTGGGCCCGGCCCTTGGCCAGGAACGGCAGGCTAGTTCACTCTTGATCATAAGGCGGGCTTCGCCCACAACCGAAGAGGGGTTGCATCCGCCTTTGGCGGATCTTTGGGCGCGAGCCCCTGGTCATTTGTTGGATAAATGCGTCGCCGCTTCACACGGGCAGTGCCACCCTGGGTACACGTCCCGCGCATATCCTGACGCCGAAGGCGTTACACAAAGAGAATCGCAATTCGCGACACCGCGTATCAGCGCGATGCGCAACAAAACTCTCTACAACGAGTTAGCGTTTTTCTACAGCCCTGCCACCCCGGCACCAAAGATGCGCGCACCGTGCGCGCATGCGGCAGCCCAAGAATCTAATGCGGGCTTCGCCCGCAACCCAAGAGGTGTGGCATGCTGGGCTGTTAAGACATTGGAAAAAACACGGGGCTAACACGAAGGCAGTCCAAACCCCGGGACGGACGTGGACGTCCATCGTACATGTTCGAAACCAGGTTTTGTGACCGCCTCTTAGCCTTCGCGGATCTCGCGGGCGGCCGGATCATAGATCTGGCGGCGACCGGTGTCCGCCGCGTGGACCGCCATGATGACCGCGACGGCGTGCTGGTAACCGGCGTCGATCGGCGCGCGGCATGCTTCCCGGCTGCGGATACACTGCAGCCAGTTGAGGAAATGGTCGGGCGTATCGATCGGTTTGACCGGCGTTTCCTCTTTCGGCAGCGTCGTCGTCTGCCCCGCGCCGGCACGCGAATACGTTGGGCTGGTCCAGGGGGTCAGATTCAGTACGCCGCGGTCACCCAGGAAGCGGATATAACTGCCGCTGCTGTTGCCGAAATTCGTCGAGTAACTGACCATGAACCCTTCCGGGTAGATCCAGGTCGACTGGACCTGGTCAGGACATGTGAATTTGTGCGCGTCGATCCAGGTGAACGTGCCCTCCTGGCCGGTGACGCTGGTCGGGAATTTAGCCCCGGTAATGTAGTGGATCAGGTCGATAAAATGGCTGGCCAAGCCAGGTACCGGGCCGCTCGTGAAATCGCGATAGCCGTACCATGCCGTGAACTTGTCTGCTCGAAATGGCTGCCGCGGCGCGTCCATCAGGAACTCGTTCCAGTCGACGTCTTTTTCCTGCGCGGGCTGCAGACGCGAATACCAGTAGGGTTTGGAGCCGTTACGCACCTGCTCGACGCGTGCCACTTTTCCGAACATGCCGCTCTGGAACAGCGCGCGGCAAGCAGTGCTGGTCGGCAGGCTGCGGATTTGCGTGCCAATTTGACAAACGACCCCCGATTTCTTGACCGCGTCGACCGCCCGTTTGAGACGATCCAGTTTCATGGCCAGAGGTTTCTCGCAGTAGACGTCCTTGCCGGCCTTGGCGGTCGCTTCCAAATGGGTCGTGTGCTGGTGATCACACGAGGCGATCATGACAGCATCGATATCATCGGCGGCGAGGATATCGCGATACGACACGAACGCGCGCGCCGCCCGACCGTACCACAGCTTGCATTGCTGGGCCGCTTCCTCCCGGCGCTGACGCCATGGATCGGCGACCGCCACGATCTCACAGTTCTGCGTCTTGCTGTGTTTCTGGACACCCGGCATGTGCGCGTGCCGGCCTCGGCCGCCGCAGCCAATCACGCCGATTGAGATTCGATCGTTCGCGCCCACCACGCGTCCGTAGCTGACGGCCGTCATCGCCAACGCCGTCGTGCCGGCCGATGCGGTCCGGAGAAACTCTCGTCGAGTCGTCGAAGCTGTCATGGCCTGGTCTCCCAAATCAAGGATCAAGAATCGTCATGCCGCTTGGTAACGCACTAACTTCTTCATAACTGTTCACGGACCAGAAGAAAAAGAACACTAATCGACGCTAGTCAATGTACCATGGTCGGTCTTGTGTTACACACCCGCCACGCGTGGCCCGCCAGGCGTCAAGCTGGTCCCATACACGTTGGCAATGCGCGGAAAGGGAGGCCCACGATGTCCCTGCTCCGGCTGTCCGGCCATGACGGACCCAACCGCCAACGCAAAATAACCAAGCATGGCGAATCCGTGCACCAGAAATTGACAACGATTCATGTGCGTCTCCTCGCGGCGATACTCTTGTGTGGCCTTTCGATATCACGGTTGGCAAACGGCATTATAACCGAATAAGGTTCCTGTGACGTCAGCCCCAGGATTTTATGGCATGGAGAGGTCAATTGGCCTGGTATCATGGTGTTGATCCAGTACGACCAGGCACGACGTATCTTGTCCGGCTCGAGTGCGGCGACGCGCGGTCACAGCTTAGCGTGGCGACGCGCAGCGAGCGTTTTCCCGTCGGGACGACAACGTCTCTTCCAGCTGGCGCCATGGACGACCCCATCCAGATCACTCAGTCCGGAAGCCCGGGTGCATACCATTGAAGTTCGGCCGCCGCGCCGGCGGAACCGTTTGGGCACCGTGGGAACTGCCGTGAGATGCCGTGTGCTTTGGGCGGTGGTGAAGTTTTTGCGATGCGATAGAATGTGAAGGGGGCAATGGCTCCTTGTTTCCGTGACGCCACTTTTCATTTTGGGCCATTTATCGCGGGGTGAAATAGCGACTTCGACGATTGTTTCTTGCCCATCTTCGAATGTGCCGCTGACCCATCAGTTGTTGATTTGAGTGTGTTATGTCCTCAATGCTCGACATTCCGGCCATCCGCCAAGCTGCTCTGGCAGTGACCGTGGAGCAATATCATCGTCTGGGACAAACCGGTGTGATTCCCAAGAAGACGGAGTTGCTGCGAGGGGTAATCATCAAGAAAATGATTAAATCACCGCTCCACAGTTGGCTTGTCCAGGTACTCTCGGATTGGCTAAAGGCCCGCGTGCCGGACGGAATGCACGTGCGGCAGGAACAACCTCTGACCTTTGCCGATTCCGAGCCGGAACCGGATCTCGCGGTCGTGTCGGGAAGCCCGGACGACTATCGTTTCGCCCATCCAACCACGGCAACTCTTGTCATCGAAGTAGCCGTGTCTTCGGCTGAAATGGACCGGGCGAAGGCCGATCTTTACGCGGTCGCGGGGGTTTGTGAGTATTTGATCGTTTTGCCGGAAGAAAGTTGTGTCGAGTTATACACGTCCCCCGAGACTACAGAGTATTCGGTTGTGCGGACCGTTGGTCGTGGGCGAGTCTTGAACCTGACGAGCCTACCCGGCGTTCAACTGGAACTCGATCGAATTTTTCGCCACTAGCAGTTCGACCGAAGCCATGTCGCCCGAGTCGTCCGCAATCCAAAGGGACGGGCATCGGGGGAGTTGACCCTCTTGATGGTCGCTCTCGCGTCATGACGCTGCTGCCTCGACGTCGCCGCGGTGGGGCGGTTCAAAACCCTGCGGCGATCGATCATAATAGAAACGGTTGATCGATTCGTTTCCAATGTTTAAGGCCCGCGGCACTCCGGGGCCTCGCCTTCGTCGTTTGGGAGAACATCATGATGCGCGGCACGACGTTTGTTGCTTGTGTTTTGTTCGTTGTTGTTGCTTGGGCTGACGGCCCCCAGTTGGCCCCGGCGGAACCATCCGGCATGAAGACAATCTTTAATGGAAAAGACCTGA
>CAZSOG010000279.1:0-6684 GCA_964607555.1 uncultured Pirellulaceae bacterium
CATGCGGTTATTATGACATTGCGTTTCCGGCAACCAGGCAGCGTTTTGGTGTCGTGGCAATCGCGCCGGCCGCGGCGCATCCCGACCCGTTCTTTTGTATCGACGGTGCCCTCTCCTGGCTGGTACCGAACACGCCGCTGCGCGAGAATCTCATCAAGGTTCTGCACCGATCGGGAATCGCCATGGTCCGTGAGCGACTGAACTGGGGCGAAATCGAGCCACAACCCGGGAAGTGGAATTGGCAAGGCAACGAGCTCGTGCACGGTTACGATACGATACGTCGGCAGTTGATTGAACAGCATGTGCCGGCGTTGGAGGTCTTTCACAACGCCCCGGCATGGACCGGTCTGGTCGAAAAGTACCCGGACGACCTGGTCGAGACCGCGCGCAGCTGGACCGCCATCGCGCGGCACTGGCAATCGGCCTGGGGCGCATTGGAGGTCTGGAACGAACCGGACATCTCATTTGGCGCCAACCTGCCAGCCGACCAGTACGTCGCCGTCGTCAAGACGCTCGCCTGGGCCCGTGCGCAATCCAAAATGAAAGCCAAACTCGTTGGCGGGGTCGTCGCGCACTTCGACCCTGAATTCCAGCGGTGCGCGGCGCGCAACGGCATGCTCGATCTGGTCGACGTGGCCAGCTTCCACACATACGGTCGCGCCGAGTCCATGCAAGACCTGGTCGAGCGTTTTCGTATCTGGACAACCGAATATGCACACGGCGCGAAACCGCTTTGGTTAACCGAGTGCGGGCGGCCTTGGAAACGCGGCCCGGCACGGCCCGATTCCACGCAAGACCAGGTCAGTGCGTTGGATATCACAATGAAGGGCGTCGAGGCGCGCGCCTGTGGCGTCGCGCGCTACTTCGCGTTCGTCTACCCATACTATGAAGAGCGTGGCAACAATTTCGGCATGATGGGCCGAGCCGGAACGCCGCTCCGATCCATGGCCGCCTACGTGCATTGTGCCGCACGGCTCGCGCATTTGGATTACCTGGGCGATTTTCCGCGCACCGACCTGCGTATTCAACGCGCCCGCGTCTTCGGCGATGACCAACAAACCGTCATCGTTCTTTACACCGGAAAAGTCGACCCGAATGCGATCGTGAATGTCGGCATACCGATCCAACGCGCCGAGGGACTCGATGGCCGCCAGATCACCCCGGTCGAAGAGACCAAGGTCCCGATCCCGGACGGGCTCACGTATGTCATGGTGGATCGCCAAGAGATTTCAAACAAGATGCGAACCGTCACGGCCGCGCAACGCATTTTCGCCGCCACGAAGCGAAAGGACCGTGCCCGGTTGCCCGCCGCGCCGATCGTCGTGCGGTTCCAGTACGACAACAAATTGGTCGATGCGAAAACGCAGGGGTACCACTTGCGTGCTCTTCCGGAACGTCTCCTATCCGTCACCTACCGCGTCTTCAACCTGGACGATCACCCACACGATGTCACACTGACACTCAACTGTGTTGAATCACCGCGTGTCGTCGCCGGCGAGAAAGAGTCGATGGTTCATCTGGAAGGCCAATCGCACACCGATGTCACTTGGCGTGTGGACGTGAGCAAGGCCTTGGCTAAACACTCCCATGTGACGCTGTACGTAAAAACGCGGTGCGGCAGCACCGGTAAGATCACGCCAACGGTCATCACCATGATGAAATAGCAACACGCATGCGCTTTGTTCGCGTCGACCAGCCCGCCCGAGGTGTTCCATCATGGTTTCACGTGGATGGTTATCGTCGATCCCGTCTTGACGTTGACTCCGCGCGACCGCAATTCGTCAATGATTCTCCTTTGGTTTGCCGTGACCGCGTTGAATTGCGCTTCGGTTGCCCCGGAATTGCCGTACTGTTGGATGAGGGCATTGACCTGCGCGAGTTCGGCATTCAGGCCTTTAATGCGTACTTCGTTCGAATACGTATGCGCCCCGTCAAACACGGATTGTTGGAATTGATGCTGACGTTCGGGCCGCCCGATCGTCCCATCTTGCGCGCGGCGCTCGTAGGGCCTTAGCAATCGGTCAAGAAACCCGGTCTCCAGCAGGTGCCTAATATTTCGAGATAATGTGCCGTTGGCCGATGGCACGCGTGGCTTGTGCGGAGTGAAGTCATGGAGATTCTTGGGCGTCTTGGGACCGAGTGGGCCGGGCCCCGCATGCGTGAAGTCGCGTGAAATATCGCGCAAATCGCTGGGCCGCGACGGAGCTGTTGGAATTGGAATACCCTTCTCGCGCGCGTGCGCCATGAGGTCGTTCAATTCCTGTTCGTGCTTGTCCTGCTCCAACCGCTTCTGTTTCGCCAGGTACTCCGCTTGCACGCGCGCGCTGTTCGCGTCCACTTGTCGTTGATGCGCGCTGGCAAGGTCTTTCTTGTTGTTATGTGCGCTGGCCATGCGCATCGCACGGCGCGCCTCGGCAATCTTTTTTTCCTGTTGTTCAATGATCGTGCGCTGGACTTTTCGCTGCTTGTCCAGATCGTCATTCCGTGTTCGAAGCGCCTTGATCTGCAAGACGATCGGCGGTGCTGCCTCTTTGCTTTCATCCGCCTGGCTGAGGCGCTCGTGAAAGGCCAATACCGCCAGCCCGAGGACGACGGCATAAAGTGGTGTTCGCAACGTCTGGCGCATGTTTCACTCCTCATCTTCACGGTGGTTCAACTCGACGGACAACCGTGGTATTCAGTGAATATCCGTTACTGGGGGACGGCGTCCATCGCGTCGGCGATTTCATAAAACCTATCCACAAAGTCGATTTGACGCGCGACCTCGGCGAGAACGTCGCCCAGGTTCTTATCACGCTCCACCGCATATTGAAAACGGACCCATTCCTTGTGTTTCCACCAGTCGATCATGATCCGAAGTTGCGCGCCGTCCATGAAGCGCGCAAAGCCGTATTCCTTGCTGAATATCTTGTCGGAAACCGGCACGAAAAGAACGCGACTACTAAATCGATTGGATGCAACTTGGGGAAGCATGCGGTTCAGAAACTGAATCAACGGATCCGTTGCCTGTTCTTCCAAGAGCCGCGCCAATTCCTTTCGCCGCGCCGCGGAAAAATCAAGACCAGGTCTAACAAGAGATACGGGCTCGATAGGCCGTATGGATACAGGAAGTGGCATGACAACGTCGGTCTCTTTTCCCGCGGCGCAGGACACTTCTTGAACTGATGTGACGAATGGAAATAAATGGCGAGCTACTGCACTGTCGCTCTTCTGCTCTTTTTCCCACTCGATGGCGCCGAAATATTGACGATCCAGTGCGACCAGTTCCACGCGGTGCGTTCCCGGGTCCAACCCGGGATAGCCTCTCGAATTGACGACCACCGAGATCGTTCGGGTCGCGGCGAGGTCGCGGCGGTAGAGATCGATCGTGGAACCATGTTCCGTTTTCTTGTACCGATAGACGACGTGATCATCGCCGTTGAACACATAACATGTGTCGCCCGTATCATGAAAATGGGTCTTGGGATCGTACCGCAGTCCGCCGAATTCGCCCCGCAACAACTTCCCGTCAACGTACACCCAGTAGCGACCCTTGATCGCAAACTCGGGAATAACGATATGGAGAATGGGATCTTTCGGATCGTTTCCGGCGAACCCGACCGCTTCGTTGACGAGCGGGGCGAAATCCGTTGAAGGGAGACTGCAGAGCACTCGAAATCCGCCCTCGTTGCCGTGCTTGGAGGCGGCGGACCCACTGGCCCACCACCAGCACTTGGAAAAGTCGGCGCCGCCACGCGTGACGTGTTCTTCACAAAGCCGGTAGGCGTCGCTGGTTTCCTCTCCGGCCGCCTGAGACAGTTGAGCGTGAAACCAGCCAAGCCGATAGCGAATCTCCGCGGGACCGGCCGGATTCAGCATCGGCGACCGTCGGTAGTAATCCCAGTCCCACACGTCGCGACACATTTCGTCCACGTTGCCATACATGTCAAACAGGCCCCAGGCATTGGGTTGGAATTGACCAACCGGAGCCGTGCAAGGAAAACCATCATCCCACGCCGCGTCGATCTTCAGATACGCACGCGCGCGCTGGTACGATTGGTCGTACGTGTTGGCTGTGTCCTTGAGGCACGCCGCCGAGTAACCCGCCGAGAAACGGGTCGTCGTCAACGCGCGACATGCGTACTCCCATTCGGCTTCAGTCGGTAACCGATACGCGCGGCCGGCGGCTTGCTCCCCCGGAAGGTTCGAGAGTCGGCGGCAAAACTCCCGCGCGTCTTGCCAGGTCACGTTTTCAACCGGATAGTGGCGCGTGTCCACGCCATTCATCTTGTCCTTCCCGCGGCCGGTCGGCGAATAATAACTCGGGTTCGCTCCCATTACGCGTTCATACTGACCCTGCGTGACTTCGTACGCGCCAAGATAAAATGGCTGAGTAATTCTGACAACATGCTGCGTCTCACGGCGCATGCGCCACGGAAACTCCATTTCAGGCGACCCCATCCGAAACGCGCCGGAAGGAATCAAGCACATTCGCATTCCGATCGAGTTCTTGATCGCGACCGGCTGCCCGGTTTCCCGCGCCGCGGTTCGCTGTGCGGACTTGGCAAGTGTCGTTGTCGGCGACTCGTCGTTGAATTCGACGCCCATCGCTCCGGCCGCATACTGAAACAGGATCCGTTGGACTTCCCGCCGCGCTGTTTCGTAATCCGGTGGATCGAGTCCGTCGAACAGTTTCACTTCCTCCAAATCACCATCAACAAGCCGTTGCAGGAAATACAGACGTTCCCCGGTGATGTTCGGCACGCGACTCGTCACCACGAGGCGACTCGTCACCACGTAACTGAACAGGTATTGCGCACTGTTTCCCGTGCCCGGGATGACTACAAAATGGTAGTGTTGCAGAGCACCTTCTCTCTCAAGCAGACTGCGGGATTGAGCATCTTCGAGTTCCGTATTGGCAAAACCGATGACGGAGAAGCCGGGAAACGGCGTGCCGGTGGGCGAACCACTGATGTCGAAACGTTCTTTTCGTTCCCACGCCCATTGATGTGTTTGCTTTAACGGCATCTCCAGCGAACGCACGAGAGCGCCACTGTCGGGCTGCTGGCGAGCCCACCACGCGGCCAACGGCCAGACGCGGTCCCGTTGCCAGTACAAAGACTCCAATTCGCAACGAAGCACGGTCGGTTCTCTGACCTTGCCACCAAGTGACCCATGCTCCGATACCTTGGTCCACGCAATGTGTCGAACGCTGGTCTCCACGCGAAGCGTGTTCGCGAAATCCAGCAGTTTAGACGCCGACGGACGATGGCCGCCGTAGTCCCTCACTTTGATCGGTGGCCCGTAGAGATCGCGAAACCACAGTACGAACCGCGCCGCACCGCCGGAGGAGGCACGCTCAATCACCAGTGCGCCGATGAACATCCCGGTCTTTCCCTCGAACAGAATCGTCAATGGCCGCGCGGAACTTTCAACCCCCTGCCAAACCTCCATGCGCGTGTCCGTTACGTGCTTGTGCATGACGACCTGTTGAGGTTTGGACGAATAGCCGTATTGCTTTTCCAGTGATTCGACGAGTCCGGAGGCAAACGGGATGTTGGCATCGGCTTTTGCGGCCACCAACGCCCATTTGAGCGCCGCCGCGGGAATGTCCGCGGAAAGCAGAATCAGCGACTTGATCAGACTCGCCTCGGCATCAAGTTCATCCGCCGCGGCCGTGCCATGCCGCGTGTGAACCGCGTGTGCCGCGAGGTAAGCAAAGTAATCACGCTGTCGCAGGTAGAGTCCCAGCGCATCGCACAGGGGCACTTCTCGGGCGGATTGCGACTCCGTGCCGTTGTTCATTAGTTGACTGTCATGGATCCATTTTGAGTGATCGAACGGGAAAATCTCTTGCGATTCCGTTATCTGACTGTCCCTAAACAGAATAATCTTGGCGGCGAACAGCCTACCCGCGCACAGCGCGCGTCGTGCGTCACGAAGTTTTTTCAGGGCGTATTGAGGCGTTCTTTCGAGGGTTCCGTCCCCAAACCTCGGAATCCCGGGAACAAAATAGTTGTCGTGGTAAAGCGCGGGTGGCACGGTTTGCGCCGTGGCCCACGCGTTGGCAAGCCCCAAGACAACAAATATCAGACAGGTTACGCGTCGCATCACCACCCTCATCCTTAAATTCTGTAATATAAGGGCGACGCACACGTTAGTCGAACCGCCGACCCGACTCCAATTCGCCGCATATTAATTATAGAATGCTCCGCCGTGGCGCGCGACGAAAAAGGGGGCAGGACTTTTTTTGTTTTGTCGAAGAGGCGTCTTTCTCTGATAATCGAAAAGTAGCGCACGCCGCCGCGGCCTAGCTTTACTCCGCCACGCATAAGCTGGAGATGGTCCCAAATCATCACGCCAAAGCGCTAAGACGCGAGGAAAAGACAAAGGCAAAGAATCAATAAAACGCGGCGAATTTGTTTTCATACGTCGACTCTCATTCGGTGTTTTATTCGTTGCGTTTCCTCTATTCGTTGCTCTATTTTGCTTATGCTGCGCGCAACAAATCCTCGGCAACCCAGCAGACCCTGTTTGCCTAATTGGACAGCGCCACTTTTTTTCGCTATTGGTTTGTCAATGCTTGGCTTGTCGGTATCCGGCCCCCACCCAGCTGGTCTGGGTGGAGCCAGTGATTCTGTACTACGCGGCGGCGCATATACCGCACGCTCGGATCGAATCCGCACGAACTGTCAAAATAAACGC
>CAZSOG010000280.1:0-6684 GCA_964607555.1 uncultured Pirellulaceae bacterium
CTCATCATTTTTGGTACTGAGAACCGTCGCGGTCAGAGGACGCTGATTCAGGCGTGTGCCCGTCGCTTCATGCTCCGAGATCGATGTGTCATGCCACGGGTCAGTCGGCTCGCGCGCGTCCGCGGATCGGGTACCCGGCCGGTGGGTGTCGTTGGGGGTGCCGAGCATGGTCTTCATGGTCGCATAGCAGTCCATGATGGCGACCGCGTCCGGGGTTGTCACCCACAAGGTGTCATGGACCGCCGGCCACAGGTGACGGGCGGTTTCCGCGCCGCTGCTGCCGATGTCGAGCATGACCACGTCGGCGTCTGATCCAAGTTCTTGAAGCTGTTTCAGCAGCCGTTGGCGGATGCGGCTGTCGTTTGGCACCTCGTGGTCGGGCGCCCAAACGCCTGGCACGACTTGAATGCCGCCGGGGCCCGCCTGGAGGACGTCCGTGATATCTCGATCACCCGCCAGGACGTCGCCAATGTCCCGACGCTCGCGCAAACCACACAAGATCGCGACATCCGCACGGTAAAGGTCCGCGTCGACCAATACGACCCGATGGTGTCGGGCGACCAACGCGATCGACAGATTGAGTGCCAACGTCGTGACCCCAACGCCTCCCTTGCCGCCCATCAACACGACCAGTCGCGGCGTTCCCCAACCGTCGTTGGACGGGTCACGCGCGGTCCTTGGATTCTCGGGCTGCCACATGCGCGCACCCGGCGCGCCGGTTTCCAAGCGAACAACGGGAGCGCCACCGAAGGAGGGCGTACTCCCCTGTGGGTCGCGGGCCTCCCGCCGTAGGACCAGGTTTCGCAGTTCGGCTGCTTGATCTACCATGGCACGCTCAATGAGGACATGAAAGGGGCAAGGTATTGGAACGGACGCGAATAACAAGGTCGAAAGGGCAAAAGGGGATTGGTTGCTAGGATCCGAGTCCCAACACCATGCGTGTGATCCGCCGACGGTCGGCTGGTTCGATGTCGTCGGGCACATTCTGGCCGTTGGTGATGTAACTGAGTGGCAGTTGGCAGTCGCGCAGTAGGGGCACGAGGTTACCGAGCCCGGTCGCTTCGTCGACCTTGGTCAGCAGAAGCGACGTCACGCCGACACCGGCAAACTGTTCAACGGTTTTCTTCATGTTACCCAGGCTGCTGACGCTACTGAGCACTAACTGCACTTCATCGGCTTCCGCTTCCGCCAACATGTATTGGAGTTCACGGATTCTAACTTCGTCGCGTGGGCTACGTCCGGCGGTGTCCATCAGGATCAAGTCAAGATCGGCCAGGCGATCCACGGCACGGCGCATTTCGCGAGGTGTCGATACCACCTCCATGGGCAAGTCGATGATATCGGCGTAGGTGCGCAGCTGTTCCACGGCGGCGATCCGATAGGTGTCGACGGTAATCAACCCAACGCGACGTCGGTCGCGCAGATGGTAATTGCCGGCCAATTTCGCGATCGTGGTTGTCTTGCCGACGCCGGTCGGGCCGACCAGGGCGACGAGTCGCCGGCGGCCGGGGGTCAGCGCGATCGGTCCCGTCACATGGATTTCGTCTTCAATCATCCGTGCGATGCGTGCTTTGAGCAATACCGAATCCTCCAAGTCGTGTGGCGCGGCGCCCTGACGCAGCCGGTCGATCAATTCACGCGCGAATTCCTCGCTCAGCTCCGCATCGATCAGATCGGTGAACAACAGGAACAGGGATTCGGGTAGTTCATGGCTCGGTGCGTGGGCGCGTTGGCGGCAGAGGTCTTCCACGAGGGACTGCAAGTTATCCATCTGGTCCTTGAGATCGTCACGGAATTTGGCACGGTAATCCAGTTCGTGTGCCGGCGGGATTGTCGGTGTGGCGCTGGCAGCGGGCGCCGGCGTGGGCGTGGGTGGGGACGCGTTGTCATGCGTGGCAAACCGGCTTGGAACGTGGACCGACGCGGATGCGGAGACCTCGACACGGTCGCCCACACCGATCAGGCGGCCCCAGAGGCCGGGCTGCAATTGACTCGTTTGCAGCACGGCGGCGTTCGGGCCCAAATCGGCACGCACGAGATGCAGGGCGTCCTGGAGCGACTTGGCTCGATAGGTCTTGACTTCCATGCCTACTCCTTTCTCATCTGCGATATCCATCCGGGGGCTCCATTCGCGGGCGGGCGTGGCCAAGTGTCGGTGCGGCGCGGATTAGGGCCCCTGCCCTGCCGGTGCCGCGTCGGTGACGATTCCCACCGACTCGATACGTGTGTCACGCGTGATTTCGTTGTAGCTTAATACGATCAGGTTCGGCAGATTCGCGGCCGTCATTTGTTGCAAACCGGGACGGATCTGTGGGCTGACCAACAGGATCGGGGAGTGGTGCAATTGGGCCAGCTTCGTCACCTCCGCGGAAATCAAGGCACAGGTGGATTCAATCGCCTGCGGCGACATGCGGATGAACAGTCCCCGTTCATTGTGCTCAATGCCGGCGGCAATGCGCTCTTCGAAAGCGGGATCCAAGGTCACGACGAACATCTTGTTATCGGCATCTCGGTAACGCGTGCAGAGCGTACGCGCCAGACGGTGCCGCGCGTACTCGGTGAGCCACACCGGGTCCTTCGTGCGTGGCGCGTAATCACCGAGCGTTTCGAGGATGAGACTCAATTGTCGAATCGGCACCTGCTCCCGCAACAGCATCTGTAGCACTTGCTGTACTTCCCCCAGCTTCATGACGCCCGGAATCAGCTCGTCCACGACCGCCGGCGCCGTCTGGCGAAGTTCGTCCAGCAGATGCTTCGTGGCGTCACGGGTCAGTAGTTCGTCGGCATGGCGACGCACGACCTCTTGAAGATGTGTTGCCAATACGGCGGCCGGCTCGACCGGCGTGTAGCCAAGCATCTCGGCACGGTCGCGCAACCCCTGGTCGATCCAAATGGCACGTTGATCGAATGCCGGGTCGCGCGTCTCTTCGCCTGGAATCGGGCCCTTCGTCATGCCGGAGTCCATCGCCAACAACCGATCCGGCTGCACGTCCCCGTCGGCAATGGGATTACCGATGATCTTGATGCGGTATTGGTTTTCCCCGAGTCGCATATTGTCCCGTATGCGCACCTTCGGCAGGACGATGCCGATGTCACTTGCCACGGTCTGACGCACTCCCGTCACGCGTGGAAGAAGGTCGCCACCGCGGCGTGGATCGGCCAGACGAATCAAACCAACGCCGATCTCGACCTCCATCGGATCGACGACCAGGAAATCCTCGATCCGGTCCGGTGCCTGTTTTGCTTTTTCCGCTTCCGCCTGTTCCCGCGCGTTGGCCGCTTCGGATTGCTTCTGCTGTTGACGTGTTAACATCATGGCCAAGACGCCGCAGCCCGTTCCGATGGTCAACAGTGGGATCCGCGGCAAACTGGTGAAGACCAGAATCCCCAGGAACCCCCCCGCGACGGCTAACGCTTGGGGACGGGAAAACAATTGCCGGAGAAAGTCCCTCGGTAGATTCGAGTCCTGCGAACTGCGGGTCACGAGCAGGGCGGCGGCTAGCGAAATCAAGAATGCCGGGATCTGGCTGACCAGTCCATCGCCGATCGTCAGTTTGGTGAATAGGGACGCGGCTTCCGTAAGACTCATGTGCGCTTCCAGGACGCCGATGACAAGCCCGCCAATAATATTGATCAAGGTAATGATGATGCCGGCGATCGCATCGCCGCGTACGAACTTGCTGGCACCATCCATCGAGCCAAAGAAATCCGCCTGCTGCGTGATTTCGAGCCGACGTCGTTGGGCCTCCTTTTCGTCGATCACGCCGGCGTTCAAGTCCGCATCGATGGCCATTTGGCGGCCCGGCATGCCATCCAATGCAAAACGTGCCGCCACTTCACTGATCCGGGTCGCCCCCTTCGTGATCACCACGAATTGGATCACGATGATAATAATGAATATGATCAGGCCGACGATGATCTTGTCCCCGGCGACAAATTCACCAAAACTGCGGATCACCTGCCCCGCCGCCGCCAGATGCTCCGTCTCCGCCCGCGTCAAAATGAGCCGCGTCGAGGCGACGTTCAGGACGAGTCGCCCCAGTGTCGTGGCCAACAGCAGCGAGGGAAAGATACTGAATTCCAGGGGCTGGCTAACATAAATGGTCGTCAATAACACGATCACGGCGATCGTGATGTTCGCCGATAACAGAACATCCATCAAGAATGATGGCAGGGGAACCAATATCACCAGCACACTGGTGATGATGCCGACCGGCAGGATCAGTTCTTGCCAACGAGCGATGCGTGACATGGCGTTCCGGTTAACGCGGCCCATCCGGGGCCGCGAGGTAATATGAATGTCAAAATGCGCGGTCTGTACACCGCCGCACGCGTCGAAACCCGACCCGTGCCGTGGATCAAGACGCCGCCGCCGGCGCCGGATCCCCAACACATCGTGCCGGAGAATTAACGTTTTATTCACGAAGAAGAGGGGCGGAGAGTACCGGATCGGGCCGCCAATGTCCAGATCTGTTTGTGCACGATCCAATGCCCATCAGCGGGCGGCGGAATCGTCGAGGTCCACGCGAATCGCCGTTCCCCTCGCACGGATCCCACGATACAATCAGCCGATATCTATCGGTAGGGCAAAGCTCTTGGACAATAGGACGGGTGCAGCGTGCGCACGCCTTCATGGGCCCCGTTCTACCTCCCGTGGGGTCCTCGTGTGGCAAAATATATGCTGGCGCGAGATCCCGCACGCCCGTACGGGACCTGGGCGCCGTATGGGCAATACCCACGTAAGGATCAATGGCATGAGTTTCTCCGGCCAGTCCCCTGCCGAATCCCACAAAACTGAAGCCAAAATGCACTGGTATCCGTTCTGGTCGCCGCGGTTCTGGGATGGAATGCGGTTTGGGACGTGGCTTCAACTCGTGGTCGAAAACCGGGCACGCATTGACGTCCGGCGGTTGCCCATGGCAGCCTTGATTACCCTCTTTACCCCGTTTAATTCGACGATGGCGCGTCTCCAAGTTTGGCGGCATGGTCGACGGATCCGTCAGACATCGATTGAGCACCCGCCGTTGTTCATTATCGGACATTGGCGCAGTGGCACCACGTACCTGCACGAACTGCTGGCACGCGATCCGCGTTTCACGTATCCAACGACTTACCAGTGCTTCGCGCCGGAACATTTCGTGGTGACACAGTGGCTGTTTGCCAAGTACTTCGGTTTTCTCTTGCCCCGGCACCGCCCGATGGACAATGTTCAGGCCGGCTGGGCCCGGCCCCAAGAAGATGAATTCGCGCTGCTGACCATGGGGGCTCGCAGCCCCTATCGGAGAATGGCTTTCCCCAATAACGGTCCGGTCGACATGGAGTATTTCGACATGGACGATCTGACCGCGAGCGAATTGGACGCCTGGAAGAACGCCCTGCGGCAGTTCGTCCAGGCGATGACCTATCTGGACCCGCGTCGCACCGTGTTGAAATCCCCAACGCACACGGGCCGCATTCATGTGCTGTCTCAGCTGTTCCCCGGCGCGCAATTCATCCATGTAACGCGTCACCCCGATTCAATCTTTCCATCCACGCGGCGGTTGTGGACTTCGCTGGATCAAGTTCAAGGGTGCCAGATCGCACATCATCGCGACCTGAACGAATATGTTTTCGATGCCTTCCACCGTATGTATCACGGTTTTCACGGCCATCGCGACGAATTGGCCAAGGACGCGATTTGTGACATTCGTTACGAAGATCTCGTTGCCGCGCCGGTCGAATCCATGCAACGCGTTTACGAACAACTCAACTTGGGGAGCTTCGAGTCGGTGCGTGCCGACCTGGTGGCCTACACGGACAAGCAGAAATCCTACCAGACGAACCGGTACGCGATCGATCCCGAACTGAAGGCCGAAATACGCACCCGATGGGCCCCCTATTTCGAGCGCTACGGGTACGCGGACTGAGGACCGCTCACTTGGAAGTTCGTTTTGACGGCACCAACTGATTCCACCAGATGTCCATCCAATGGGTCATTTTTTGCTGCTCCTGGACCCCATTCATACCGACCGCGAAATCGAGATCGCCGTCGGCGTCGAAGTCGGCCATCTCCATGACCGCGTGGTAGGGGACGCCCGTCTCCAGCGTATGCCAGGCAAACTTGCCCGCCGCGACCTGCTCTAAACAGATTACCGACACGAGTTCCTCGGGCGTGAAACCGTTCGGTTTCACGTTCGGGGACACCCATGTCGCGGCAATGACATCCAAGTCGCCATCGTTGTCGATGTCGCCGGCCAGGGCCCGGTAGGCACCGGGCAGATAGGCCAGCCGATGGTGCACGAAATTCGGTTGGCCGCGGTTTTCCAGCCAGTGCACGCCATGGGACGGCTTGATGAATCCGTCATCAAACGTGTCGCCATTGGTCAGCAACACGTCGGTGTCACCATCCTGGTCCAAATCGACTAGCTGAATTCCGCTGGAGCCGAACGCGGGATCGGGCCCGGACCAGAGCGGTTCGCGTTGGAATTTCCCGTTTCCCAGACCAAGGAACGCATCGACCGCCTCGTACTCCTGGCTGATCAGGGCGATGAAGTCAGGACGCTGGTCGCCGTTCAGATCGCACACCGGGACATGGATGGGCCCGGGCCGTGGGTCAAGCGTGGTGACCTCCATGCGTGGTGGAGCGCCGGCCGGCGCGATGTTCCGCAGCAGCAAGATGTTCCCCGTACGGCGGGCGCCAAATTC
>CAZSOG010000281.1:0-6678 GCA_964607555.1 uncultured Pirellulaceae bacterium
GGCTGAGCCGAGTTGAAAGCGGCTGAGTGTGCAAAAAACGGAAGTTGGGGCAGGGGTCGGTCGAGTGGTTTGAGGATTCAGTGATTATTCAGATCGGAATCACAGCGATTGACAAAACCAACGCCATTGCTGTCCGTCTGGGAAGGATTCGGATGGTTCTGACAATTGTCAAAGACGTCTGAAATGCCATCTCCGTCCGAGTCAGGCGAATCATCCGCGGGGTCGAGTGGAGCGGTTCCTTCCACCAGGACTTCGGTGCCGTCGTTCATCGTGAAGGGCTTCCACCCACCCAGTTCAAATCCAAACATCGTGGTGCGCGGCGGCACGCCAACGACATCAATTCCTAACGCCGCGCGTAGTGCATCATCGATTTCACCCAGCATCTGGTACGGTTCGATGACTTTCACGCGATCCGGCGCGTCCGCCAGGACCTGTTGCCGCAAACGCGCCACGGCCGATGCATGAATCCCCGTGACAAACGTCGACCCGAAATCCACGCAGACACGATCCGGCTGCGTGTGGGCCAGCGTCGCCTGCAAACGCGCGCGGCTTGTCATCTTGCCCGCGGTTGAATCACTCATGATAATCCCCCATTCACTGTACACCGTTTGCGACGGCCAACATCGAGTTAGCTCCATATTTCTCAATACGCGGCAGAGAACTTGCCCGCCCCATGCGCATCTCTTCGTGGCCTTCGCGGCTAAGCCCAGTTGCGCATGCGGCGGTGGGCCAGCCCCTTATCTTTACCCGCATGTCAAGACATGCCCTTCAAATGCCGCGTCTGATGAGGTCTCGTTTTGCAGCACACCGGTGCATCCTATCACTCCGCGGCACACACATCAATCTGAAGCAAGACAAATCGCGGGCGATCCAAGGTTGTGAGGTGCCGGAAACTGAAGTAGAATCGCGAGAAGGACGCCCGAACGCGGTTCTGTTACAGCTTTCCAAATGTGAGGGACTTCCCATGACAACGCGGAACTTGACTCGACGGCAGGCAATTCGATTGGGCGCGGCGGCCACGTCGGCGTTTGCTTTCGCCCCGGCAATTCGATTGCTCGGTGACGAGACGCAGCGACGGTTCAAGATCGGTGCCTGTGACTGGTCGCTGGGCAAACGCCAGCAGTTAGCAGCGCTGGACGTCGCGAAAGCAATCGGTCTGGATGGCGTGCAGGTCAGTTTCGGCCCGGAGGGAGCCGAGTATGATTTGCGGAAAGCCGCCGTGCGTCGCGCGTATGCCGAAACGTGCGACAAGCTGGAATTGGAGATCGCCGCGCTCGCGATGGGGATCCTGAACCAACGGCCGTACGCGTCGGATCCCGAGTCCGAGAAATGGGTCGTGGAATGTGTTGACGTGATGGAAAAAATGGACCAGCACATCGTCCTGCTCGCATTCTTCTCGAAAGGTGACATCAACGGCAGTCCGGAAGCACAAAAGGCGGTAATCGAACGGTTAAAAAAAGTCGCGCCACGCGCTGAAAAGGCCGGCGTCATTCTCGGGATTGAATCGATGCTCAACGCGGACGACCATCTGCGGATCATTGACGCGGTAGGGTCGCCGGCCGTTCAAGTCTACTACGACGTCGCGAACATGACCCGTGCCGGCTACAACATTTACAAGGAAATCCGGCAGATCGGCAAGGACCGGATTTGTCAGATCCACATGAAAGAAAACGGCGCTCTGTTGGGCAAAGGCAAGGTGGATTTTCCACGTGTAAAAGAGGCGTTGGATGACATCGGTTGGTCGGGATGGCTCATCATAGAAGGCGCCCGTGTCAAAGGGAAATCACTAGAAGAATGCTACAAGTGGAACCAGAAATACCTGCGGTCGATTTTCCCTACGGGCAAGGCTTAACGCCCGCCACGATAGTCCCTCGGCAAGGCGTTCATCCACCTTGCCGACGGACGTGGTTTGCCATCGTACACGTTTGAACCCCGGGTCTTGGGACAGGTTCCCGATTCTAGATTCCATGCCAAGTACCACGCAGATTGAGCTTTCGTTTCTCGGCGGCGCCAGCGGGATCGGCGCGTCCTGTACTTTGGTGCGCGTGGGTGACACCACACTCGTGATCGACTGCGGTGTGCGCTATTCGGGGACCAGCGCCCTTCCCGATCTCTCGGTGTTGGCCGATCAGGTGGTTGACGCGGTCCTGGTGACGCACGCGCACATGGACCATTCCGGCGGCTTGCCGGTGATCACCGAGGCCTGTCCGGCGGCGCCCGTGTTGGCCACGCCCCCAACCATCGACTTGGTGGCGATTCTATTGCGTGACGCGTTGCGATTGATGAACGGCCCGGAGCGTGAATCGGAGATCCCGCTCTATACGGAGAGCCAGGTCGAACAGCTCTTTCACATCATGCGGCCGGTTCCATACCATCAGCCGATTCGCATCAAGGACGTTCAGGTACGCTGGCTTCCTGCCGCGCATATCCTGGGTGCCGCCATGCTCCAATTGACAACTCCCGGCGGCACCATCTTGTTCACGGGCGACTATAGTGTATCGGCACAGCGAACCATGCCGGCGCTCGGCCGCCCCGACTTCCACGCGGATCTGGTCGTCAGCGAGTCAACCTACGGCGAGCGACTGCATGAGGATCGCGGCGCCGCCGAACAGCGACTTCTATCCCAGGTCGGTGCGGTGATTGGCCGCGGCGGACGCGTGCTGATCCCGGCTTTTGCCGTCGGTCGCGCACAGGAGATCCTGTTGATTGTGAAGGCGGCGCAACGCAACGGCACGCTGCCGGAAGTCCCAGTATTCGTCGACGGAATGGTGCGCAGCGTGTGTGGCGTCTATGGCAAGCACGAGTCCTATGTGTCGCGTCAGCTAACACACGAAATCCGGCGCGCCTCACATCCGTTTTTCACGGGCACGGTCCAGCCGGTTTCCCGGCCCGAAGATCGCCAGCGTGTCCTGGCCACCGCCCCGTGCATCATCGTGGCTTCGAGTGGGATGCTGTCCGGCGGCCCGTCCCTTGGTTACGCCCAAGAGCTGGCGCGCAACGAAAACGATGCCATCCTCTTGACCGGTTATCAGGACGAGGAGTCCCCCGGCCGCGCACTGTTGGAACTGGCGACAAGTGAGGGCCCCCGGGAATTAAGACTCGGCCAGACCGTCGTCCCGGTCGCGTGCACGTTCGGCACCTACGGGCTCTCCGCACACGCCGACCGCATGCAAATGGTCGCGTTGATCGAGGCGATGCGGCCGCGGACTGTGGTTCTGGTCCACGGCGATACGTCTGCCAAGGAGGCGTTGGGCCGGAGCTTGCGCTGCGACGATGTGATTGCCGGCCGGGACGGGACGATCGTCTCTCGCTCGTACGCCGCGCGCCAGCATCCGCCGGCGCGAACCGAAGTGGTTGTTCCCGACGCCTCGAACTTGGATATCGATCGCGCGCGCCATCTGCTGGGTCCCGCCGGTGCCACGCCGGTACGCGCGGCCGTCGTCGCGGAAGCCTGGTTCGGGCGTGCCGTGGACCGGCCCACTTCGGAACGCTTCGCCCGATTGCTGGAGAATGTCGGATTGGTCCGTCGCGACGACGCGCGGCGTGATCGCTTGTGGGTCTTGGGCCCGAGCGACACCAGCTTGTTCCCCGAGGAAAGTGAGCTCGAAAACGCGCTCAAGCAATCCAATCCGAAAGGGCAGTTGTTGGAACTCTGCATGCGGATGCGCGTCGATCCACCGGAAACCGAGTTTGAAGCACAAGGACCGTTTTTCCTGGCAACCATGTCGTTTCAGTATGCCGGTGAGGCGCTAACAAGCGGTGTGCAAAAGGCCGCGTCCAAAAAAACCGCCGAACAGCTGGCGGCGAAAACACTGCTGGACCAGGTGGCAACTCGGGCCGAGACGAGCGACACCGTGCACATTGATGAAGAAACCGGACAGCGGCTCCAAGCCACCAATCCCAAGGGACGCCTCTTGGAACAATGTGCGAAAAATCGCTGGCCCATGCCGCGTTTCGAACAACAGGCAGCCCCTGACGGGTACCAGGTGCGCGCCGTGCTTACCGTCGACGCGCGGGAACCACTGGAAACCTCGTGGCACGTTGCGCGAACACGCAAGATCGCCGAACAGGCGGCCGCCGATGCCATCATCCGGCAACTCCCGCAAACTCCCCTCGGTCAACCACAACAACCGCAACCCTCCGCCGCATCTGCCAACGTGACACCGGCACCACTTGCCCAGATCCCACCCTCAACGCGCAACGCTCAAATGCGGCTTAATGAACTCAAACAAGCGGGGCTCGTGAGCCAGTTCGATTACGAGATTACCCGGAAAGGTGGCCCGAGCCACCAACCGGTATTCGAAGTCGTTGGGCATGTCACAATGCCCGAGGGGCGAACATGGACGACCGAACCGATCGCGGCGCCGTCCAAGAAGGTCGGCCAACGCGTCGCGGCCGATCGACTGTTGGACCTGCTCATCGAGCAAGAGATCACGCGCGAATAAAAAATGAACCGCTGTTCACTCTTGATCTGTAACCGTTTTCAAACATGCGCGCACGGCGCGCGCATCTGGCAGCCTAAGAATCTAACGATGTTTCACCTCCAACCAACTGACGGATCCCGGGGCGGTGGAGACCTTCGGTCGTTCCTGTGTCTTGTCCCGCCCCCACCGAGCTTGACTCGGTGGAGCGAGTGATTTTGCACTACACGCGTCCCCCCGATGCTAAGTCCTGTAGGAACGGCCGAATCTCGTCCCCAAAACTTGACTCAAGATCGTCGTAACCGTTCATGGTTCGTAAGACGCTTAACCGCTGATGAACGCTGATGTTCACAGGAAAGAGCTGTTTTGTGACTTCGTATCGGACGTAACAATGATCGCTTTTGCGACTTTGCGAATAGCACGTCCAGGGCGTTATGAGCGTTTATCTGCGGTTTTCAGCCTTCCGGGTCGTGAACAGCTACAGATCATCAAATTCCGGCCCATAAGGTCTCTCATCTTACTCCTGGTCGACGTGACGTGTCACGTTGCGCGACGATTCTCCTGATTCATGGGAGCGGAATGTCTCATTCGAGATTACCTCATTTGTGCGTGTCACCAGCAAAGGCCGGAAGAGGATTAAGATTAAGAGTAAGATTAAGAGTAAGAGTAAGATTAAGATTAAGAGCACCCCACTGGAGGCACTGCCGATGCGCGTCAGGATTACGGAGATTGCGACTCTTGTTATCGTGGCCATGTTCGTTCCGAACTCCACGGCCACGGCCCAAGTCGCTGGTTTCGATGACCAGGCGGCTCGGCTTTTTTCGAAGGAATACTATTTCGACGCTTGGCAGCCGACGGATCATACGGTGGACGGTGAAGACTGGTCACTGCCTGCCTGGGTGCGTGCCGCGCGCTACAGCGGCGTGGGAATCAACACGAAGCGTGTCGACGCGCGGTTTCCGGGCAGGATTCAGCGGACGGTGCGCGCCAGTTGGCGTGAAGTTGAGCCGCGCGAGGGCGTCTTTGATTTCGAACCGGTTCGGCGGCGCATCTTGCAGGCCAGCGAAAACGGCAAGTACGCCGTGAAAATGGGCCTTGGCGCGACGGTCTGGGAAACACGTTACTTCAGGAGTGTGGCGGATCGGACCATCGTGCGCACCAACATCGGCACCGCGCCACGATGGTTGCGGCAGTACCATGTCCCATTAATTGAAGAACGACCGAACTCTTCCATTCCCTTCCAGGTCGTCAACATGGATATCTATGCGCCGGACTACCAGCAGCGTTATTTGCGCATGGTGGAAGCGTTCGGCCGGACCGGTATTCCACAAATGCCCGAGTTGGATATTTGCTATTTGCATCTGAAGTCCGCGTCGCGTGGCGAGGAAGGCACGGGCCCGTCGCCGAGTGATCCGCGGCGTCCGCTATACGAAGCGCGTCTGCGTGCATGGGCGGCGGCGTTCCAGGGCGTCGAATACAAACTGTGCAACGTGTCGGCGGCGGAAGCGGACCTTAAGTTCTGCCTGCAGTTGGGCATGGGGCAGCGAAACGGATTCGTCGAGCACTATTTGATGCACATCCCCAACCGGATGCTCGGCCAGGTGTTGGATCGGAACGGCTACCTGGTTATCGACGAGCAGAACCCGCTCATTGCCGAGAATCGCGCGTCGGGTGATGAAAACGAGGAATACACAAAGAACCACGTCGCGCGTTTCGGCCCGATCGAGACGTTCCCGCACCGCTACCATGAATCGATGCTGCGCGTGCTGCAGATGCGTCGGAACTTCGTGTGGGCCGAGGGTGGCCCCTGGTTGATCAACCCGCCACTGCTCCATTATGTGGCGTTGGAACTCGGCAAGAACGCGCGCACCGCGCCGGATGCGTGGTGCTATCTTCGCCAGAGTTTCGTGCCGGATCGGGTCCACAAGAATTGGAAGGACGGCATCCCCGTCAAGAACTTCGAGCGTTGGGTTTATCAGCGCGATACGGACGGCGCGCGAACCGAACCGACCGAGCGCGTGGATGTCCCGCCACAAATGTTCGATTTCGCGCGGAATCACCTGTACAACTTCACGGCGCGAAAAACGCGAGAGAAAGACGGCCAGACGCGAATCCAATTCGCCGTTGATGACGTTTTTCTCTCGGCTGGACCCCATGCCGTGGCGGTCAAGGTCACCTATTTCGATCGCGGTCAAGCACGCTGGCGGCTCGAATATCACACACCGTCCGGAACGCGAGTTACCAACGACGTCGCTTG
>CAZSOG010000282.1:0-6663 GCA_964607555.1 uncultured Pirellulaceae bacterium
GGTATCGCGATCGCGATCGGCACAATGGTCGACATGGGGATTATCATCCTGGAGAATATCTACGGTGCCCTGGCGGATTGGGAGGCGCGCGGCGCGCCGGGCGGTGTCCGGCGGCGGCTGATCGTGATTCGCGAGGCGGCCGCGGAAGTCGTTCCCGCGGTCATCACGGCGGTCAGTACGACGGTTGTGAGCTTTCTGCCCGTGTTTTTCCTGACCGGCCGCGACCACCGGCTGTTCGCGCCGCTGGCCTGGACAAAAACGTTCGCGCTCGTGTCCAGTCTGATCGTGGCGGTGGCGGTCGTCCCCATGTTGTGTCGTGTTTTCTTGCGTAGCGCGAAGCTGCCGAAGTGGGCCAGTTTGGCATCCGGGCTGGGAACCGCGTCGCTCGCGGCCGGCTTAAGCTATTTTGTCTGGGGCGCACATATCCGTCAGTGGACGCAGTTGAGCCTGCCGTGGGCGACCGGGGTGGCGGCGCTGCTCGGCTTCGCCGGCGGCTGGTGGATCACGCGCGAGAAGATCCGGTCCATGGAGCAGAATCCGACCAGTCGTTTTGTCCAATATCTGTACGCCGGCCGCCTGCGCCTTGCCTTGGATCATAAAGCCCTGATGCTGTCCTTCCCCGCGATGTTGATGCTGTTGGGGATCGGCGCCTGGATCGGGTTCCCCACACTGTTGCGGCCGGTGGAAAAAACGGCTGCCATGCTGGGCGCTGACTTGAATGCCATACCCGGCTATGTCCAGGCGAAACACACGCTGACGGGCTTGAAAACCGACGACTGGATCTCGCTGGACGAAGGGAGTTGGTTTTACATGCCTAGCTTGTACCCCGCCGCCAGCTTTTCGCAAGCAATGGAGGTCCTGCAGACGCAAAATACGCTGATCAAGGGGATTCCGGAAGTCGCTGACGTGCTGGGCAAAATCGGACGTGTCGAGTCCGCACTCGATCCGGCACCGGCAGCGATGGTCGAGACCTACGTGATGCTCAAACCACGCGCTCAGTGGCGCCCTGGAAAGACCGAACGGGACATTTGGGACGAAATCAATGCGGTAGCCACACTGCCTGGTGTCACCCCCGCGTCGCCGTTGCAACCGATCGAGGGCCGAGTGGTCATGTTGCAGAGCGGTATCAAGGCATCGATGGCCGTACGCGTTTATGGTGATGACCTGGGCGGACTGGCAAAAGCGTCGTTGGCCGTGGCACAACAATTGAAACAGCATCCCTACGTGAACGCCGGAACCGTGAACCCGGATATCGTCATGGGTAAGCCGTACTGCGAATTCGACGTCGATCGCCAGCAGGCAGCACGCTACGGAATGACCACTATGATGGTCAACCAGATCGTCGCCGCGGGACTCGGTGGCCTCGATGTCACCGCCACGGTCGAAGGTCGCGAACGTTACCCGATCCAGATCCGGTACCAGCGCGATGTGCGCCAGCGCCTTGAGCAACTCGCGAAAGTGCCGGTGGTCACGCCCACCGGGGAGGTCGTGCCGCTGGACCGGTTGGCTCATGTTGCGACAACTTGGGGACCCGGCGCAATCAACAGCGAGGATGCGCGGCTGGTCGCGCATGTCGCGTTCGCTCCGACCGGAGGGGCCGGCGACCTGGAAACCGTCGCGGCCGTCATGGACACGCTGCAACAGGCACGTGCCGACGGCAGCCTCAAGTTTCCACCCGGGAACTTCGAGCTGCAACCGGTCGGTTCTTTTCAAAATCAGATCGAAGCCAACCGGCGCCTCGCGTGGATCGTGCCGACCGTGCTCTGTATCAACCTGTTCTTGATCTACCTCGGTTTTCGTAATCTGCCGATCTCTCTGGCCGTCTTCTCGGGGATCCCCGTCGCGTTCGCCGGTGGCATGATCGCCGTCGGCGTCATGGGGATCGACATGAACACGGCCATCTGGGTCGGGTTCATCGCCCTGTTCGGGATCGCGGTCGATGATGGCGTTGTCATGGCGACCTATATCCATCAGACGCTCAAGCGGCGCCCGGTCCGCAATATCTCCGAACTGCGTGACGCAATTTACACGGCGGGACTCAAGCGGATTCGACCCTGTGTCATGACGACACTCACCACGCTCGTTGCCCTGTTGCCCGTCCTGATGTCCACGGGCCGTGGGGCCGACGTCGCCCGCGCCATGGCACTGCCCGTGTTTGGCGGCATGCTGGCCGAGCCGTTCACGACGTTCATCGTGCCAACTATCTATTGTGCCTACATGGAATTCAAGATGCGCGCCGGGTTGAGTGATCCACTGTTCGTGCCGCGGCGACGTGACGACACGGAAACGGCACGAGTAGCGGCTTAGATTCTTAGGCTGCCACATGCGCGCACCGTGCGCGCATGTTTTATGACCGGATGCCACCCCTTTTGGGTTGCGGGCGAAGCCCGCGTTACGGAGAAGAAAATAAAACGTGGGCAAGAATATTGAGCGGCAAGAAGGTCATGGAGCGTGTCACAAGCGCTAATTTTAAACTCACACGATGGACGTCCACGTCCGTCGAGGAAGCGGATCAACGCTTTGTACAGGCAGTTTTGTGATGGTCTCTTAGAGTGTGTCCTGAGACCTGGCCACCCAAGGAGAGTTCCTTCGTGGTGAGTCTCTGTTTTTCATGGAGTTTTGTGCCTCCCGCATAGTCTTGTATTCTTGCCAACCATGTTCGTGCCCAGGCTCGCGCACCGATTTCTCGATCGAAAAGGATGCGTAATAGCCGGTGCGAGTTGTACTATGAATCGTCAAGCAGCGTGCTTGATGTGACTTTTTTCGCGGCACACGGCCGCATGACTTTCGGAAAGGAAATTACGAATGAAGATTTTGCAAACGATGTTGTCGACCGCTCTGATGTTGACCGTCGCCGGCCTGGCACGGGCGGAGAACCCGTCCGCCAAGGAGGTGCAACAGAAACACGATCAACTACGTGCCGCCGTGCAGGCGATCTGCCCAATGACCGGTAACAAGCTGGGTGAGCATGGCCCACCGGTCAAAGTGAAGATCGGCGAGGAGGAGATCTTTTTGTGTTGCAAAGCGTGTTTGAAGAAGCCGGTCAACCCGAAGGTCTGGGGGACGATCCACGCGAATTTCGCCAAGGCACAGGGAACCTGTCCGGTGATGAAAAACAAGCTCCCGAAGAACCCGAAATGGGCCGTTGTCAACGGCGCGATTGTCTACGTGTGTTGCCCACCGTGCATCAAGAAACTCGAAGCCGAACCGGCGAAATATCTCCGTGATGTGGACGCGTTGTACGCGGCATCGTTGAAGAAAAAGAAACAGGATCAAAGGCGAACTCGATAGCGCAGTGTGCTCAATTGAGGCAGGGGCGGTGCATGTGCGCCCGGGCCGCACCGCGTGACTCAAGGCACATGTGGGTCGGTTCTCCGAACCGACCGCGCGCAGCGGACCGTCCGAGTCTGGTGTGCCGGGGGTTGGGGAGGCGCGCGAACGGTTCGGAGAACCGCTCTACCTGTGCCGCCCAATTGAGGTTGGGGCTGTGCCGCCCAATTGAGGTTGGGGCGAGGAATGTGCGCCATTGTGGAGCGCGGGGTGATGGGGCGCTGCGGACTGGGGGTTCTTCGAGTTTGGTGTTTCACGAACAGAGTGTCGCGAGTCTCCAATAAATGGTATCTTGAGGCGAATGCACGATGACCAAGCGCGGTACGCCGATGGGCCTCTTACAACGGCCGCGCCGGCGGACATCAAGCAACCGCGTTGAAAGCCGTGCCCATTTGTGTGGGAGAGTGACGACACATATCACCGAGCGACATCAATCGTCGGGTAAAGTTGCACGCTGCTGCACAATAATAAGTTACCGAATCGTGCCCGCAAAACCACTGAAAACAAGAGTCGCATGGACCTGATTTCGGTAAGTAATTGTTTCGCAGCTCCTAAGTATCATTACGGTGAACCGGCTAGCCGACAATCGCTTGCGCGGTCTTTTCGACGAATGCGGCGCACTGCGCCATGTCTTGCATGAGTCGTGGAGAAACGTACTCGTACTCGATCAGCAAGAGTCCCTTGAATTGCTGGCGATGCAGCTCGCGCAGCGCGGCGCCGATATTTGCCTTGCCGGTGCCAATCGGCACGTCCTGGGAGTCTGCTTTACCAAACTCGACAATGTCCTTCAAATGGATTTCGATGATACGTCCCTGCAATTTCTTGAGGCAGGTCACGACATCCAGCCCCGAGCGCGCCCAATGTCCCACGTCACAGCAGGCTCCGATCCGTGGTCCGCGCCCCTTGGTGGCTGCCACCAACGTGTCCGGATTCCAATACTTCGATCGTGGTTTCGGGTGATTGTGGACAGCCAGATTGATGGCATACTTGTCGCAGAGTGTTTCGATCATGTCGAACGACGCGACCGG
This sequence comes from uncultured Pirellulaceae bacterium, assembly GCA_964607555.1. Classification (GTDB taxonomy): domain Bacteria; phylum Planctomycetota; class Planctomycetia; order Pirellulales; family Pirellulaceae; genus JAJSAJ01. Next base: position 4,359 of record CAZSOG010000282.1, read on the forward strand.
GGGTTCCGCGACGAGCGTCTTGACGCCCATTTGGGCGGCGAATTCAAAGGTCGCCTGGCACGCATCGCGATCGCCGGTCAGGCTCGTGTAATAGCTGTCCATGCGGACCCCGCTGTCGGCCAGTCGTGTCTTGAGTTGTTCGCGGTCCTGGCCGGATAGCGTTTCGTTGACTTTCAGTGCCGGGCGTTTTGGGTCAAGTTTAAGGAAGTACGCCGGTTCGACCTCATGAATGCCAAGCGACGCGATTTTGGGCAGCGCATCGTAGAGTGCGAACTGACGAAACGTGTATTGGGAAGCGCCCACCGACCAGCCCAACTTGTTCGCATTGGGAAAAGCGGACTTCGCCACATGGGACGCGGCGCGCGATTCCTTGCCGAATGCGGGCAGGCAACCCGCCGCGCCCAAAATGCCCGCCGCACGCACGAATTCACGTCTCGTAATAATCTGTTTCATTGGAGTGCTCCTGGTTTGAGTTGGCTGTTCGGTTCCATGTCCGGCGGGCAAGCCGGTGCCCGCTAGCGAAGATCACGCAGGTCCGTTTCGACTGTCATTCCATGCCCATCTTCATGTTGTTCAGCGCCAACAGCATAGCATAAATCACGGCAAAAGAAACAACGGTCCAGACGCGGGGGCGGCGCAGGTGGCGTGCGGACTGATAGGTGACGGTCACTCACCACGCCGCGTGGCAAAAAATGCAGGTCCGATCCTGGCCCCGTACATAATCATGCGGATCGACTCCCGACAGAAGCAGTTTGTGAGTTCAGTATCTCCAACCGTTCTGCCCGGGCGAAGTGCGCTTTTGAATATGCGGAACTCGCCAGCCAGATGCAAAGCAGCGGAGCCGCTGCGGAGAGCACCGTCATGAGCCACAATTTCGGCACGGCTACCGCGGGCACGACAACCACGCCACGCCCCCACTGAATCACCTTGACCGTATTGAAGGCGGCCCATAGGGCAAGAGGGGGAAATGCCATCAGGCACCGAAATCCGACTCGGTACTGGTGCCGCTCGATCGCAAGTAGCGTTTTTTCCGGTCGTGTCTGATTGGCATGCACGTATTCGCGTCCATCCTCGTCTTGGAATACGGCGTTCGGGCAGGCTGCCACCAATGCTCGAAAACACTCTCGTGCCTGGTCCAACGGCAACCGCACGTTGCAATCTCGGCGGCGGGCGCGCACGCCGATTCCGCGGCCATCGGTATTGTCGTTCAGCAGTACGACCTCGTCGACATCCTCGCATCGCAGGACGCGGCGTACCAAACCCCGGCCGATCTGGACGTGACGCGGACGAATCACGACACAAAACCGAACCTGTTCGGCAACCACTCTCCACACCACGGGCGTTAATATCATCAGCATCACGACTGCTGCAATGATCGCAAGCCACTCCGGCCCACCGAAGACCACGACGGCGCCGGCGGCGAGCACGGTCCCCAGTGGAACGAACAGAAGTGACGCGACACCAAAAAGAATGGCAATGAAAATAGCGCCAATGCGAGTTACCCGGCCTGTCGTAAAGACGATCGGTTCCGCACTCATTCTAGTGGTCCCGTATCGAGTGGATCGGCCGTCAACCAAACAACGATCAGCTTCATCAATTCGTCGCCGTGTTCGGTTGCGAAGATATTCTGGGCGTGGGCGTTGCCGTCGAGCACGACCAGCCGTTTGGGCTGCGGAGCCGCATCGTATTGTTGTTTGACGCGCGTTTTGAGACGGTCGCCCTTGCTGACGATAAACAGCTTCTTGCCCTTGAGGTCCTCGGGCCGGCGAATCGGTACCGGCGCCAGCAGAATCAACCGGTCAATCTCGCCTTCTTTGGATTCCACGGCCGCGCGCGCCGCGGCGCCTCCGCCCATGCTGCCGCCGAGCACGGAAACGCGCCGCGCGCCATGGTCATGCAGGTAGCGAATCGCGGCCAGGACATCGAGCTGCAACGCACCCTTTTGCGTGCCGGCGCGCGACTTGCCGTAGCCGCGAAAATCGAGCGCCAGCACGCGTAACCCCTCTCGCATCAGCAAACGCGCCTGTTTCGACCAGCTCTCCTTGTTGAATCGAGCCCCATGCGCCAGGACGACCGCGTGCTTTCCGGTGCCGTACGACGTCGCAACAATCCGCCCCCCGTCGGATGTGGGAAATGACACATTATGCACGCCGGTTTGCTGGCGAGCCGAACCGTCTTGTGCAAGTGCGCCAGTGGAGAAAACGAAACTCGCACAAGAAATGCACGCAATTGAAAATACGCGTAACATGGATGCCACCGTTTGTACCAGTCATGGGGTTGTCAAACGGAATACCAACCCCCCCCC
>CAZSOG010000283.1:0-6658 GCA_964607555.1 uncultured Pirellulaceae bacterium
GTGCTGGACGTCCACGTCCAGCACCCCACCAGTGCGGACGTCCACGTCCGCTGGGCTAGGTGGCCGCATGCGGACCAGGAGGTCCGCGCCTGTGGGTGACGGACATGGACGTCCGTCACCAGTGGCAAGGACCAGTATTGCAGGGAGAGCGCAATGATACCAAAGAGGCGTGCACAAGTCGTGGAGTCAGCGCACCGGCGCCAACTCCACGTCGTCGAACCACGCCGCGCCGGCGCCGTCCTGGACGTTGAGATAGATGCCCACTGTGTTGCTCTTGGGGATGATGCCGGTCAAGACGACTCGATGCCAGAGGCCCTCCGTGTTGACCAGGTTCGCTGCTGCCGTGCCACGCTTCGCGTCGCCGGTCACCCAGATCGCGATCTTGCCGGCGAAGTCGTTGCTCGTCTTCGCCCAGAGCTGCAACGTGTAGGTCTTGCCTTTCTGCACGGGCACGCCGGTCTGGTACCAACGTCCCCAGGATCGAAGCCTGAACTTCTTCACGTCCCCGGCAGCAGCAATCTGGGTGCACTCCAGCTTCGCGCTGACCGCGCCGGTGTGCGCGGTCCGCCTATCCAACTCGAACGCGAACTTGCCGCACATCACGCTCTTGCGCCACGCGGTAGGCCCGCGCTCGAAGCCGCCATCTGGCAAGGCGCTGTCTTTGCTGATCCCTGGAGCGGCATGGACCAGCCACACGCGGCGCCACACCCCGCCCGCGCCGGCATTGTCCTCTACGCGGACCGCAACCGTGTTCGGCCGGTCGTAGCGGACCGCGTCGGTGATGTCCAAATCGAACGCCTTCTGCCACGAGTCGGGGTCGCCCTTGTACGGGTAGGGCCGTTCGAGCAGCTTTTGGCCGTTCACCCAAATGACGCAGGCTTCGTCCACCGCGCCGAAGACCAGCCGCACGCGCGGCTTGCTCGCGTCGCGTGCGACCTCGAACGTCGTGCGATACCAGGCGAATCCGTCGTAGTCCGCGCCATGCTTCTGGCGCCACTGCTTGCCCACGGGCTGCACTTCCCACGGCCCGTCGGTCGAGATCGCGAGCCACTTGGACGTATCCGCGTCTTCGGCGAACCATTTCTCTTTGACGCCCCGGTCCTCGGGATCCCACTGGAATCGCCACGGGTCCGGCAGCCGTTGGCCTGGGACTTTCATCACCTGCAAGAGATTGCGATCCCAAGTCCGCGTTTCCGCCCATGCCAGGAACGCCATGTTGCAGATGAGGTCCGACTCGACGGAGGCGCGGAACGCATCGAGCTTCTCGACCGCGGTGCGGAGGCCTTTGATGTCGCCCGCCTCGCGATACTTGACATAGGCGGCCTGCGCGGCGAGGGTGAGCGCCACATTGCGCAGGCCCTCCCGCAGGAACGCGATACGCTCCGCCGCCGCGGTGTCGCCGCGGGCCGCGGCCGTCGCTTTGTCCAGCAGCTCCCAACCCCGCGCCATGGCCGCGGGCGTGAAGATCTCGTGCGCCTGGCGGTAGAAGTAGGACCAGTGCATGCCTTCCGGCTTTTCCTTCACCGCGTTGCAGACGCGCTCCCAGTGCGTGAAATACGCGCGCACCTCATCCTTCGCCTTCCCGAACGCGGAGTAGTACTCGTCAAGCACTTGCTCCACAGTCATGTCGGGTCGGTTGTGAAGCCGCGCCAGCATGTACAGGTTGGGGCCTTGCGTCGCGTACTGCCCGGTCAACGAATCGAAATCCGTGCCGATCATGCCGCTGTGCGCGAAGTAGCGGAAGTCCTCGCCCAACTTGTGCGCCACGATCATGGGAAAGTTGTGTCCATCGAGCATCCAGTTCGGCCGCAGGAACAACCTCGCGCCGGTCGCGCGCCAGCCGTCCCAGCGCGCGCGGTTGGCCTGCCGGTCCGCGTCCGTCCATGGGAAGTACATGGGCGGCACCACGCCGATGACGACCCGCTCGTTGAGCTTCGTCTCGCGCGGGGGATCGATGTAGTTGGCGTACGCGTAGCCCATAACCACGGCGTTGGGGTCGATCTTCTCCGCCTCCTTCTGAACCGCGAGGTAGTAGCGGGCGTAGCGGTCGGACAGCGACCCCAAATGCTTGACCCATTCACTGTCGTCCGCTTCGAACGCCTTCCTCGCGCGTTCCAGCCGCTCGGCCCACGCGGCCCCAAGCTTTGGATCAGCCGCGTCCCAAGCCAGGCAGCGAGGGCAGGTGCACTTGCCAGGCGTGTCATTCTCGCTCACGTCGATGTTCGGCCGCTGCGGGCTTCGGGTCTTCAGCCAGTTCTCCACGATGGCCTTGTGGAACCCCGGCTCAGACACGCACATGGAGATCAACCGCGGCGCGCCGCCGTGGTAGTTCGGGTCCGAACGTCGCGTACCGTCCGGCAGCAGGTTGAAGTACTCCGGGTGGTCGTCCTTGTGCCGTTCCCACCATCGCGTGAACGCGTGCGCCATATCCATGTTCACGCCCATCGCGAACCGGTTCCGGCGCAACCACTTCCCTTGCTCGGATAGGAAGCGGCTCCGCGTCTTGCTCGACGCCCAGCCTTGGGGGCCGGCGACGGGCCTGCCGCCGTCGCGCCAGCGCGTGTGGACGAGGGCCGGCGCGCCGGTCCGGTCGCAAGCATTGACGACGATGTCCCTGCGCCGCGGGATCACCTCGCCCAACGGCCCCGGCCACAGCCACCGGCAACCGAGGCGCTTCTCCAGGAACTCATACACCGCGAACATCGTCCCGACCCGCGTGCGGTTGCCATGTAGGATCCATGCCGGCGGTCCGTCGCTATCGTCGCCCACGAGGAAGAACCGGTCACCCACGAGTTTCAGGATAAACCCGTTCGGCGGCAGTCCCGCGGTATCTATCCCGGCCTCCGCCGTCGCCCGGCAGCCTCCGACGAACACGAGTGCGCCAGTCTTTGGTCGCGCACTCTCCTTGACGACGGGAAGTCGCGCTCCAGTGGCGCGTTCGACATGGTACACCAATTCTTCGACCGCGAACTTCACCACCGGCAACGCCTTGTCCGGCGCCACGACCGTCGCAGTCGCCTTCCCGCCGCGGACCAAGTCCATGGCGGCTAAAGGAGGAAGCGAACACAGTAGCGCGGAGAGGAGCGAAAGATGTCTGTGCATGGATGGGTTCTCTGCCCTGAGTCCTGTGAGTTGGGATTCCCAAGATCTGTTGAGCCCACGACCTGCGCGGGCTCGCGACGTCCCATTATGCCAGTTGCAGCAGCAGGGGGCGCTCGACCTCCGACCATTCGGTCGGCGCGCTGGTTGGCGGTCGTAGTTCGAGAATCGGGGGCGTCATGGTTCGGTGACCTCCCAATGGCCGCCCTTGGCCGGACCGATGCGGCGCAAGCGGCCCTGCTCCTGCAGTTTCTTGATGTTCCGCTCTATGGATCGTTCCGTTACACCGGTCAATGAGGCCAGGTCGGAAATGGTCAAATTCCCGTCTTGTTTCAATGCCGCCATAATTTTCCCCGACGTTTTCCCCGACGTTTTCCCCGACGTTTTCCCCGACACTTTCCCCGACGTTTTCCCCGAACTTTTCCCCGAACTTTTTGGTGAACTTTTTGGTGAACTCCCTGTCTCGGCTGGGCTTATCGCGGCTTTTCGGCGCACCGTCGCTGTGAACAGGCAGCCATCCCGGTCGTCAACGAAGTCGATATCAGGCCATGCCTCAAGAGCCCGCTTGATCCCCGATCCGAGCCCTCGATAAGGCAATACGCCCTTGGCGACGTAGGAGACCAGAATGGGATTGCGGATATTGGAGTTGCCATGCCGTATCTTGTCGACCGTCAGGTTGTCGGGGAGGTGGCCCGGGCTGACGATCTCGATTCGGTTACGAAAGACAAAGAGCCGAATGGGAGCGCTCACCAAATAGTCCCGGTGCACCAACGCATTGACCAGCAGTTCCTCGAATACCAGGGGCGGGATTTCCGGTACGCCCGGAGCGTTCACCCCGCGCCCGGCTTGCACCTTGTGGAGGTTGCGCAGGACAAAGGCCATGGAGTCGTCGAAAACCTTCGCCAACGGCCCTTCGAAATCTTCCGAGTCGAGATAGTCGGTCACGTGAATCTCGTTGCCAGGATAGCAGACCGCCTTGACGATGAACTGCGGCGCGATCCATTCCGGCCGTTCGGCGAACAGCAGCACCCCCGCGAGGTTCAGCCGGCCGTCATCCACGGCCAGGTTCATATTCTGGAGGAGCTTCAGCAGTTCCTCCTCCGAATCGGGAAACTCCTTCCCGTAGACCTCTTTCAGAAAGTCACGGAAACGCAGTTCGTCCAGCTTCCCGATATCCGCTGCTGTCGGCAGCCCATCGGCGTGGAACTGGCTCGACATCTGGAACAGCCGTCGCAGCTCCTCTTTGGAATTCACGCGCCGCTTGTCCGAGCCGCTCTTGAGCCAGATCACCCCATTCCGATCGAAGTAAGGCTTGTCGATGCCCGTGGGAACTGTCATCACGACGACGATCCGTCCTTCGCCCACCGGTACGTTTTCAGTCATCGGCGAGATGGGGCTGCGCACGTGCTGGCTGGCTGCGTTGCTGATCAACTGGTTGATGCGGCCGACCTCACTCCGCGCGACGCCGACAAGTTCTCCGGTATCAGACACACCGATGAGGATGCGGCCTCCATCGCTGTTAGAAAAGGCCACCATCTCCGCGGCCAGGGCGTCTGCGTTGCGGACATCCGCCTTGAACTGCACGCGACTGTCCTCGCCCCGGGCGGCAGTTCTCTGGAGATCGCCAATTTCCATCACCATGACAAACCCTCTGTACGCTGGGACGATTGGGCTCCAGCAGCCGTTGCCTTCAGACCGTGGGGAGCATAGAGCACGACGCGCACTTTTGGCTGGGATGCGAACGCCGCCTCGATCAGGGGCCGAACCATCCTCCAGTCGAGCCCGCCGAGGCCACAGCCCAAGCGCGGGATCGCGACGGACGGAATGCCGCGCTCCCTGACCTCGCGGGCCAGGGCCGCTAGCCCGGATTCGATGTCCTCAATCTTGGACTTGTCCCGCCAATGGCGCTTGGTGGGGAAATTGATGATGAGCTTCGGATTGGCCATGAGGCCCGTCTCGAACAGGTGCATCCGTCCGGGCGCGATCTGTTTTCCCCGACACGCCTTCTGGTAGGCCGCGAAGTTCTCCGGATAGGCCTGCTTGAATTGGGGCGCGAGGCCTTTGCCCATGACGCCAACGCAGTTGACCGGGTTCACGACCGCGTCAGCGTCCGACTCTAGGATGTTGCCCGCGGCATTCTCAATCATGGCTTCCACCGCAACAAATCATACATGCGTTGGTGTTGCAAGCAACTGGTAAATCGTTTCAGCATCGGAATTGATCGTGGCGTTGGCAGCCCGCATCCAACCCCCGGAAGCTATCTCGCTCGGTCAGGTCGGGCACGTCCGTGTCGCCAGCCACGACCTCCCACCCCATGCCGGCCAGTTGCAGCAGCAGGGGCCGCCCGGCCTGGGGCCATTTGGTCGGCGCGCTGGTGGCGGCGGCAGTTCGGGAATCGGCGTTATCATAGGGCTACTGGGGTCTACAGATTCCCCCCACCTTGACACCTGCGGTTGATAATCACCTTGAACTTGTTGCCGTCTCGATCATCTTCAAAATCGATGTCAGGGTATTCCCGTAGTGCGCGAATAATGCCGCTGCCAAGCCCTCGATAAGGGAGGGTTTTGGCGGCATACGACGCCAGAATCGGATTGCGGATATTCGAGTTCCCGCTCTTGATGTTCTCAATCGTCAGGTCGTTTGGAAGATGGCCCGGGCTGATGATTTCAACGCGATTGGCGAAAACGAATATCCGCACGGGCGCCGAAACAAAATAGTCTCTATGAATCAACGCATTCGCCACAAGCTCCTCCAAGGCGGGCCTCGGAATTTCGCATTCGCCAGACGCATTGACGTTTCGATCCCCCTGAACGTGTCGAAGGTTGGCCATGAGGAACGAGAGGCTTTGGTGGAACATGTCCGCCAGTTTCCCGGCGACATCCCGGCTGTCGAGATAATTGGTCGCGTGGATATCATTGTGCGGAAAGGCGATCACCTTGACGATGAAGACAGGCAGCATGAAGCTGGGGTTCTTCGCGAACACCAGCGCGCCGCTGACGTTGAAAACGCCGTCCTTCATCAAGTTCATGTTCTGCAATAAGACGGGCAAGGGAACGTCCTGCCTCTCCCATGATTCTCCAAATTGCCGTTCGAAAAACGCCTTGAAGTAGTCCACATCCAGATCGTCAATCGTCAGCCCGGGCACAGGGACTTGATCGCCGTGAACCAGCCCCGCCTGTTGATACAGACGCTGGACTTCCTCGCGGGAGGTCGCCTTCCGTTTATCTGCTCCGCTCTTAACCCAGATTACGCCATTCTTGTCCATGTAAGGCTTGCCAATCCCATCCGGCACGATGATTCGCATCACGAGACCTTCCGGGGCCGCGATGTTCTCCGTTTTGGGGTTGATGGGTGGGCGCACGTGCTGTGAGGCCGCATTGGAAACGAGCTGGTTCAGACGTCCCATGTCTTCCCGCGTCAATCCGGCGAACGTGCCGTCGTTGCTCACGCCGATGAAGATTTCGCCGCCGCTAGAGTTGCTGAACGCCACCATCTCCTGGGCGAGAGAGGTCTCGTTTGTCACATTGGCCTTGAATTGATACCTGGCGTCTTCGTCTCG